>NZ_JASJOR010000026.1:0-120754 GCF_030068545.1 Xanthocytophaga flava
AGTATTGAAAGAATAGCCTACTCAACATATCTATGTTTCTTTTAGGGCTCTTACAAGGGGTGAATAGTTTACTAACCAAGTATTTTATTCAAAATTGTACTTTTTCTTAACCTTTACAAGATATGAGGTTCTTTCAGAAGGACAGGGAGAGAATGATAGGAAGGGGACATGATTTTCTAGAATGATAGACTAGAAAGAAAAGGACAAAGAGGACAAGAGAGCTTTAAAAGGGCACAGAACGGAATGTAAATTTCGGAAGCATAGAAGAGGAAGAGTGCCTCTCAGAAGTATAGGGCAGAAAAGCACTTTCAAAAGGTTAGAGAAAGAAAAGGTTCCAGGAGGGGAGAAAAAATCCTCTTAACTCTATTTCGTACTGCCAATTATACTTTTACGGTGTTCTAATCCCCATTCCAGCATAACATCCAGTACATGCTGGAAGGCATAGCCCGATTGAGTTAATTCATATTCGACAGTGACAGGAATTGTATCATGAACCGTTCGTATCACCATTCCGTTGGCTTCCAGATCCCGTAATTCTTTGGACAACATCCGGGGAGTGATTTTGGGGATTTCTTTTTGCAGCTCACCATATCGTTTTTTACCGAACAGCAAGGAAGAGATAATCGCAGCTTTCCATTTCCCGTGGATTACATTTATCGTGTCGTTAACTGCCAGAATATAATTGCTGGAGCATTCCCGGATGCTCTCCATCTCTGATATCTTCTTCATAACTAATTGATTATGTTGAAACTATAGTTTAGTATACCACTATACAAAAGTATACGACTTACTTTTGAGTAGTAAAGGTATATAATTTTGCTTTGTATCCATCTAAACTATTCGGACATGGCAAAAGTACTGCACATTATTTCCAGCACCCGCGGTGCTGAATCCTTAACGCTTACGTTAGGAAACGCTATTATTGACAGGATCAAAACAAAAGACCCTGACACAGTGGTTAAAGAAATTGACCTTTCCGCAAATCCCTATCCTCATTTGGGACCCATTCAGATCAGTTCGTTTTTTACTCCGGAAGAAAGCCGTACACCCGAGCAAGAGCTTGCTGTAAGAAGGTCAGACGAGGCTGTTGCCGAACTTCAGGATGCAGATATTCTGGTGATTGGGGCACCTATGTACAACTACTCCATCACATCCAGCCTGAAAGCCTATTTTGACCACATTGCAAGAGCACGTCTAACGTTTCGGTATAGTGAGAGTGGAGTGGAAGGATTACTGAAAAACAAAAAAGCCTATATCGCTTTTGGTTCAGCAGGTGTTTTTGGCAATGAGCAGATGCAGGCCTACGACTTTGCTGTACCTTATATGAAGCACTTCTTAGGATTTCTAGGCATTACGGACGTAAGTGTGTTTCGTGTGGAAGGAACAGGAATCCCCGGATTGCAGGAAACTGCGTTAAAAAAGGCCCTTGAAAGCATAGCTGTTTAGCTATTTGACGCTTTCTTTCAAAAACTGGATAGAAAGCATACATGTATGATAATGAACGTATTATGACTTTACAATTAGTCTGATTGCAGTACCTTTGTAATGTAAGTCAAGCAGACATATCCTCAGACGCAACGTCTGATCATAGATATAAAAATAAAATTTAGGTTGTAAGTGGTTTGTTACTAAAATTCCCTGAAGGTTTCCTCCAGGGAATTTTTGTTTTATAGATCTGCAAAGCTTTTGCTCATAGAATTATATTCATGCTGTATCAAAGCTTATTCGTTGTTTTTAGATAATGATTCGTCGATTACAATTCAGTGCACAGTTTAAGAGCCTATATCTTTGCAAAAAGCTTCTAAACCATTCTTTGGTAGAAGCTAAAAATTCTTGTGTGAGGTAAGTCCGTTTTAATCCAAATAGTCATCAGCTATATGTAAAAAAGAGATACCTTTATGCTCATTTGTGTAGTCTTAAAAAATAATAACCAGATTCTGGCTTTACAGCCTTAGTATAATCCTATGAAACAAATCTTTACAGTTTTTCTTTTAATAAGTATTTGCCTTGGATGTAAAAAAGACGATGAAATCAATCCAGTTTACACAGGTTGGATTTATCAAACTTCATTACGTTCTGCAAACAATTATCCAGTACAATGTATTATTAAGATCAATGTTGCAGATGGAAGCAGTGACACAGTATATTTTGATACATATGTGAAGGAAACGCCTAACTCTGTTTCTTCCAAGTCCCTAATCAGTTCTTCTTTTGATATAGACCGTGCTCAAAAAAGAATAGCACTTCTGACAACAGAAAAACAAGGCTGGCAGGTATCAAGTAATATCTCGATTTATGATCTGGCTACAGAAAAGCTTTTGCAGCAGATTCCAATAGAAGATCTACCCGAAGGTCCATGGGATATAAAGTTTTCAACTGACGGCACTCAGGTAGCTGTATCCTATGGTTCAAAATTTGACAGGCCAGCAAGGGTATATGTATATAAGCTAACAGAGACTACTCCTTACAGGGTTTTTAATGGATATAATGAATTTGAATGGCTACCTGATGGCAGAATACTTCTTTACCTGAATAATTATCAGATAGACGGATTAGAGGTGGGTGATCCTGCAACAGGGAATACCAGCAGATTCCTAACCTTTAATTTATTTAATGGCCGATGGAAGATAGATATAAGTCCAGATGGGCAAAAGATTTTGTTTTCAGACCGGGATATTGACAAAAACTTGTGGATTATGAATATAGATGGAACTGGCTTAACGCAAATCACAGACTCTGATTATTCTCTCTATAAGGCGCAATGGTCATCTGATGGAAAGTACATTATGTTTGCAGTTTCCGGACAATATAAGTTTGTGCATTATCCGATCACAGCTTCACATAATGCCACACTGGCTATTCCTGCAGATGGAAAAATGTATTCAATCAAGAGTTCTAAAAATGAGGCGATTGAGTTTTATATGTGGTTTGCAGAAAAATCGGAAATCGAAATGAGTGCACCCCAATATTGGATTCGATAAAATGCATATATATCATTTTATTGAATCCAATATTGTACATCTAATCTGGCAGAGAATCACAATCAATACACGTTACCGTTTCCAATTCTGTCTGAAATAGCGTTCATAGCCAAACGGATCACGCCACTCGATGTTGTGTTCCGGAATGCCTAACTGCCTGAGCCAGGTGGGGACAAAGAAGCTTGGACAGCCTTTGTTGTCAAACTGGTTATGTCCGGCAATCTTTATATTAGGGGCATAGCCCAGTACCTCGCTGATAATATCCAGCATACACGAAATCTGCTGAGGGGTGCGACTGTCCAGTGGCATTTTATGGGAAGAGTCCAGACCACCTACATAACACAGATGTCGGGAGATAGCATTAATGCCAGCCACACCATTTGTAATCTCGAAGGTGTCAATGATCTGGTCGTTGTTGTGTTTGACAAACTGGTGACGGGAGCCATCAAGCAGGATCAGATCCGAGTAGCCGACTTGCTTCCAACCGTTGCCATAGGGTTTGGGTTTGGTGTGCCAGCGTTTTACATCATCAGCCGAGATCCAGCGTCCGGCAGGAGTGGCGGTGCAGTGTATAATCAGGTATTGAAATTTCATAGGGGTAGAGATAAATAGAGAATATAGGACATTGTAATCTTCCTTAGTTATGTGTTTTTAACAATCTAAAGGATGGGAAACAGATCGTTGGTGAAAACGCACAACGACGGGGAAAACCCGTGATTCAAACAAGATAAACGGGGAAAGATGTCGTTGGTGAATAACACCAACGACGGGAAGAATGATAAGCCGGATCATACTATTTTTGATAGACATATGATCCGGTGTGTGATTAGCCTTCCAGCATGTCGTTTACTGTTTCCGTCAGATCGGCGATTTCTTCCTGCAGTTCGGTGACTTCCATATGCAGGTCCTGGTTTTCGCCATCCAGTTCATCGATTTGCTCTCTGAGCATTTCCATCTCCAGTTCTTTGTCACTAAGCAGATGCTGAAGGCGCAAGTTTTCGTTTTCGAGCAGTTTTTTCTCAAAAGCCAGTTGCTCATTGGTAAGAGTCAGACAGAGGTTTTCAATAATCAGGCTCTCGTCAGAAATTGATAGATCAGAAACAGATGTGATAGTCATAGGAATAAGGTGTGTATAGAATGTTTAGAGTATTGACGATATGAATTATTTAGGGTCACGCATCGAAAAGAAGCCAACCGTTGAAATAAAGGCCAGCAGTGAAACGAACGACTGCGTGTCGATGCGATTCACCAGCCAGAGAATGTATCCTGAGAACGTAAACAAACCCAGGGTTGAGGTTTTCCAGTTGTTTAGCACAAACTGGATATAATCATATATTGATTTTGCCATGTGATGTTGGGGTTATATAATGAATAAGAACTGTAGGGGCGATTGGCAGATCGCCCTGGTAGGCGCAAACTCGGCATGAAACAATCCGAACCAATGTAGGGGCGAACCCGCGTATTCGCCTGGATCGTCGCAACGAATGTTTGGATTAGTCCGACACCCTGTAGGGGCGACTGGTGGTCGCCCTGGTTCCATTCGCGAAAGATTGGGTTTAAAAAAACAAAACCTTCGGATGTATCCATGCCGTGTCTGCGGGAATGTGGGCGACCGCCAGTCGCCCCTACATGGCTCGGATTGTTACAAACGCGGTCTGTGGGAAACCGGGCGCACACAGGTGCACCTCTACATTGGATCGGATCATACCAAGCATCTTCTGCGCCAATCAGAATAATTTACCGACCGTTACATGTATCCTTTACACAAAACACGGGGGCATACGTAAACTGACGAACGTGCTTGATCTTCTCTACATCCAGTGGTTGTATCTGAGGGGCAACTGCGTGTTTAGCCACAATTGCCTCGATCTGGTTGTAATCAATTACCTCACAGGCATATACTTCCGTTGGGTTCAGGCAATGTTCGGCAAACACACCCAGAGCCACACCCGTCACAAAACACAAGGCCGATACCAGAATCAGGGTTTTCATAAAGAATAAAGCGTATAGTGAAACAAATCCGATAAAAAAGAAGCAGTAGACTGTGGTGCTACTGCTTCGTGGGGTACTTACCTACCAGATTAGGTAGCAGGCAGGGTAGCTTTGTGAGTGGTTACCTCCGACATAGAGCCATCTATGACAAACAACCGTTGTTCGATTTCGTCTAGTTCTGACTCGTACAGGATCACAGCAGTAGTACCAAACTGGGCTTTGCGTTGCTGCAATGTAAACAACCGATAGTCGGCGCGTACTTTACGGTTTTCCATCTCAGTTTTGGTGGCACTTTCGGGAAGGGCTGCAATGATCGCAATCAGCGATTCCACCTCGGCTTCCGCTGCTGCCAGATCGGCATCGATATCTGACGCCCGCTCAGCTGCATTGTCTTTGCTACGCGTCAGGGAGATTTGCCGAAACTCCAGGTTTTCTTTGATGTCACTTAACTTGGTAAGAACCTTGTCACAGTCGGTTCTTGAGGTCAATAGGGCTATAGATAGTGCCATAAATAAATCAGTTTGTGTAAGGGGTTATAGATAGAGAATGCCGTCATCAGACTCAGATTTTTCCCCGATCCACTCCCAGGGCGTGGCAAGCTTTTCGCGACAAGCTGGGGCTCTGGCTGATTGACTTTACAAATATCGGCATTCTACATACACGAAACTGACCGTAGTTTTGATCAGCATAACAACGGTCAAAAGGCGCAGTTTGCTTATGATTAGTTTGTTTTAGTTCAGTGATGTTGTACTTATGGGTGTAGCTTTTGGATAAATAGAATTGAAGATAGTAAGTGTGGGGCAGAGATGGACTTTATAGGAAGGATATAATAGATAACGAGTAGTTAGAGTAGGTGTAGTAAATAGATGAGATTCATCTGGATAAAAGCTAAAAAACGCCTTATTAAAAAGGGTATTTTTCCCGTTTGACTTTTTACAGGTTTTTACAGTAGCCAAAAGGTGATTAATTACTTATTAATGGCTTAATGTATGTTTTCTACGGATTTTGCAGTGCAGCATACTTTATTTGTAAAAACAAGCAAAAAATACATGTAATAGTCTGTTGTACAGCTTGTAATATTATTTATATTTTTCATTTTGGTAACAATTGATAAAAGCTACTTTTGAATATGTATATCAAACATATTATTAAATGGCGGTTTTAGATATGGTATAACTACCCATTAGATAGATAAAGAGCTGATACCTGGTATCTCATTTGTACGTTTATTATAAAAAACCTTTTTATGACAGACGTACACGATAAAAAAACGAGAAGCTATAACATGAGTCGTATCCGGGGAAAAGATACCAAGCCGGAAATGATCGTTAGAAAGTTTTTATTTTCTAAGGGATATCGGTATCGGGTGCATGGAAAGAAATTACCAGGAAAGCCAGATATAGTATTGCCAAAGTACAAAACAGTTATTTTTATTCACGGTTGTTTCTGGCATGGGCATGAAGGCTGTAAATATTATGTAATTCCTAAAACCCGTACAGAGTGGTGGTTAGATAAAATTAATAGAAATAAAGAAAAAGACAAAGAAAGTTTTAATGAGCTAATTCTGGCAGGCTGGAGGGTTTTAACGATATTTGAGTGCGAATTAAAAGTTAAATCACGCGAAATCATACTTAATGACCTCATCACTAACCTACATTGATTTATTTGCGGGAGCAGGTGGTCTATCAGAAGGATTTATACAGTCCGATTTCAGACCTATAGCACATGTGGAAATAGATAAGGCAGCCTGCCTTACTCTAAAAACAAGATTGGCATTTCACTATTTAAAGCAAAATAAGCAGTCAGAATCTTATATTTCATACTTAAAGGGCGAAATTAAGAGGAAAGATTTATATGCCTTAATTCCAGATAATACTCTTAGCACTGTAATAAATGCAGCTATTGGAAAAAGTAACCAGTTCATCTTTGATAAGATCGACGAATTAACACCAACTACACAGATTGATGTTATTATTGGAGGACCGCCATGTCAGGCATATTCTATTGTTGGAAGGGCTCCATTAAAGCACAAAAAGAATGATGAAAGAACTACTCTATACCTTGAGTATGGTAAGTTTTTGAATAAATACAATCCTAAAATTTTTGTTTTTGAAAATGTACCAGGTATTCTTTCATCAGCAGATGGAAAACACTACAAGAATTTACAGAATTATTACAAAAGCCTTGGTTACGAAGTAGAAGCAAAATTATTAAATGCCATAGATTTTGGTGTTATTCAAAACAGAAAACGAGTTATTATAATTGGCTGGAAAAAGGAACTGCAACTTTCTTATCCTGATTTTATATGTGAACAACAAAGATATACCAGGGATGATATATTTTCTGATTTACCTGAAATTGCTCCTGGTGAAAATAACAGATTTCACCAATATGCTGCTATTCCAAATGAATATCTTCTTTCAAAAGAACTTAGAAATGGGATAGATATTGTTACTCAGCATATTACGAGGCCACACAACTTGAGAGATTTGAAGATTTATGAACTTGCAATAGAGAAACTTGCAGAGGGTGAAAGATTAAAACATAACCAAATTCCTCAAGAGGATCGAACGCAGAAAAATACAACTGATTTTCTTGATAGATTTAAAGTAGTAGGAAATGAACCTCATACTATGATTGCACATATTGCTAAAGACGGACATCATTTCATTCATCCTGACAAAAAACAACTTAGGTCTATTTCTGTGAGGGAAGCAGCAAGGATTCAGTCATTCCCAGATAATTATTATTTTGAAGGAGTAAAAGAAGATCAATATAGAACTGCAGCGTTCCGGCAGATAGGGAATGCCGTACCTCCATTAATGGCAATTAGAATTGCTGAAAAAATTAAAGAAATGCTCAATGGCAAATGATATAAAAACAAAAAGGCATTCTTTTCAACCAGGTGCGATGGCTATCATTCAAATGGGAGAAGAATTGATCGGACATCCAAGTACAGCATTAAATGAGCTAATTAAAAACGGATATGATGCAGATGCATTGAAGTGCCATATCTATTTTAATCAGGAGGATTTACTTGATCAATCGTTTGTTATTATTAAGGACAATGGCAGTGGGATGAATGATAAGACTTTGTTTGGACCATGGTTACGTCCTTCTGTCAGTACAAAAAGACAGAAAGGAGCACTAAGCCCTATTTTCAAAAGGCATTTTTTGGGGAGTAAAGGTATTGGGCGCTTAGCTGCTATGTCTTTGGGACGATTTATAACAGTTATAACTAAAAAAGAGGAAGATAAAAAATATAACTGGATAACCATAGACCGTGGACTTTTCAAAGAAGAGAAACTTTTACATCAAATACGATTTCCCGGTGATAGCATTGACGATTTTTCAAAATTATTTTCCTTAAAAGAGTATATAAAGATAAGAAATGTAGAACCTAGCCAGAAACTTATTCAGATTCTAAAGAATGAGAATTTTAAAGACTTTGTAAAAGGCACAATGATAGTGATAGAGGATATGGACGAATCTGTTCATAAAATTCTTCATGACGATTTTGAAAAACTGGATTTGTTTAAAGAGCCTGATCTAAAAAATACAGAGTTCTATAAATCATTGGCTACTCTGATTACTCCATTACGTCTCAATTACAGTATACAAGAAGAATTGGTTGAGAAAAAAATAATTGAAAAAGCATATTCAATTGCAGATAAACGTAGTTCGTTCTCAATAGATTTTGGCATAAATAAGCTTGTGTCTAATAAGGAAGAGCTGGAATGGCAAGAAGTAACACCTATTCCAGTACAATCTGCCTATGATTATAGGATTTATGGCAAGGTTACTAATGGAGGTAAGGTAGATGGATATCTTTCCTATAAGAGGCTTTTAACAGATGAAAGGGAAGAAAGAGTAGAAATTCCAGTCAGTGAAATATTTGAAGATGAGTTTAAGAAAAGACATTTTGACAGCTGGAAAAATGAAGCAGGTGAATATTATTTTGATATAAGAGTTTATGATATAGGTGATAAGGAAGATAATAACCTGGAAAAATTGGCAAAATCGGCAGGATTAAAATCCGGAACTGAATTCAGAAACGCATTTAAAACATTTCAAGGCTTAAGGGTTTCGAAGAACGGATTTGGCGTTAAGCCTTATGGGGAAGAAGTCGAAGATTGGATAGAATTATCGAAAAAGCGGGTGCAGGACCCAGGACGGAATGTTAATACAAATCAAATTTTAGGATATGTATTCTTTTATTCTCCGCAAAATGATACTCTGGAAGAAAAAACAAATCGTGAAGGCTTTCTTGAAAACAAAGCTTTTATTCAGGTAAAGGATACACTCGCAAGCATATTTAAAACCTTAGGTAGAAGACGATACAATTATCGGTTACGACATGGATTAGGACGAGTTCCATCAAGCAGACATAGCAGACCAAACTTTGAAGAATTTTATGCGAGTATCCGAGAAAATCCCAATATAGAACAAATCAGGTTATTCTCTGAAAAATTTTTCAAGGAAGTATCGACCTCTCTTGATAATATGGAAGAATCTCTTTCTTTTTCAGAAAGACTGGCTTCATTAGGAAGTGGTATAGAGCTTGTTTACCATGAAATAGCACAACCAATTTCAACAATAAAAACTACTCAATCCTCATTAGAGCTAAAAAAAGAAAAATTACCTGACTCTGCAAGAAAACATTTCTTAAAAGATATAGAGAATTTAACGATATCTGTAGATGTATTGACAGAGTTACGTGGTTCGTTGGAGCCAGCCATTGGCAGAACCAGAACTAAAATATTTAAACCATATGATACTTTCAAGAAGGTCTGCAGCTTATTTAAATCTGATTTTGAGGAGTTCAATATTAAAGTTTTAGCAGATGACGAGTCCCAGACCTGGGAGATTAAAGATATTGAATATGCATTCTGGATTGCCTTTCTTAATATTATTAATAATGCAGTCTATTGGCTAAAAAAAGCAGAGAATGGAGGAGAAATAAGATTAAGCAAATATCAAGATGGGATTATGGTAAGCAATTCAGGACCTCTTATTAATAAAGAATTAATAGAATATATCTTTGACTATGGAGTAACTACCAGACAGGAAAAGAATGCAACAGGTCTGGGATTAGCCTTCACTCGAAGTGCTTTAAGTAGAAATAATTGGAATATAACCGCCGAAAATGGGAAAAATGGTCCAGCTTTTATAATCACTAAAACTAATCCAAACGCCAATGAGTAAGGGAATAATAGTTCATTTAGATGATGATCGCGTTAAAATCCTTGACCCTTCAAAGCATTACTTTGATCAATTAGACACTCAATTAGAATATGTATGTTGTGAGAATTTAAAGGACTTCAGGAATATTATAAATGAAAGAGCTAGTGAGGTTAAAGCTCTTATTTTTGATTTAACGGGAGATAAAGGACAGCAAAAAGATTTACTCAGAATTCAAACTGAGTTTAGTGAAGAAATTAAAGAGCAATTTCAAAAGTTCAGAGTTCCAATATTTATATTTAGCGGATTTCTGCCGAACTACTATGATTTTGAGTATAGTGGCACTGTTTTTAAATTTGATAAAACTTTAGGGTTTAAGCCGGTAGCTGAAAAAATTCGGTTTTTTCAGGAATCAGGATTTCTTGACATATTCTGCTCTGAAGGTATTGTTGAAAAGATGTTGATAGATGATTTACATCAAGCTTTTACAAAGCAGTTTTCTACTGAAAATGATATTGAAAATATAATTCAATCTGTAACAGCCCTGCCCGAAGATAAACCAAAAAGAGTTCAGGAAATATTTACAAGAATTGCGGTCAAGTCACTTATGAGTAAATTACTTGCACCCAGCATTGATGAGAAGGAATTAAAATTACATCCAGTTGAACATTATTTGAGAAGGCTTAGTTCTATCGATCTTTGGACAGGCGATATTTTAAAACATAATACAACAAATGAATACTTATTGATAATTACGCCGCGATGTAATGTAGCTAAATCACAAGAATTGCTAGTTTGTGAAATTGACACGAGTGAATTTCCATCTAAATCAGATGCAATAACTTCTGCACTAAGAGGTGATCCTAAAGTTTCTGGGTATGATAGATATCTGGCCCGATCCCCACTTTTTGCAGGAGGTAAGGTTCTCTTATCGAAATATAAAATAATAAAAAGAGATATATTATTAAGCGAATTTAAAGTTGCATTATCCTTAAGTGATGAACTTACAAACGAGATCCTTGGAAAATTTGGAGCGTATTTCTTCAGATCTGGTATTACTCCCTGGGATGAACAAGAAGCCAAAGAACATATAAAATTGGAAAAAGATAGAGATGTCGCAGAAAAATAACTGGACGAGAGAAGAGTTAATTGTAGTTTTCAATCTGTACTGTAAAATTCCTTTCAGTAAGATAAATGAAAAATATAAACCAGTGATCGAACTCGCATCTTTAATTGGTAGATCACCTGGAGCTGTCTCATTTAAGCTGGCTAACTTCGCAAGCCTCGACCCTGTGTTAAAACAGAGAAATATTTCCGGTTTAAAAAATGGCAGCAAAGGTGAAAAAGAAATATGGAAGGAGTTTCATGCAGATTGGGAAAGACTATCGTATGAAAGTGAATTACAATTGGCCAGATATAAACAAGAGCCAATAACTCAAACAACCTCAATAAGAATAGATGATCTTCCACAGGGAGGGGATAGAGAGACTATAATAAAAGCACGTGTTAATCAACAATTTTTTAGACATGCAGTTTTGACTTCTTACGAAACCAAATGCTGTATTACTGGAATTACTCAGACTGAGTTACTAATAGCAAGTCATATTATACCATGGTCTATTGATAAAGGTAATAGGACAAATCCATGTAATGGCATCTGTTTAAATGCTTTACATGATAAAGCATTTGATAAAGGTCTAATTACTATAACTCCTGACTTTGAAATTAAAATATCAGGAAAACTGCTTGAAAGTTCATCAGGAACTGCTATTTTTTTTCAATCTTATAAAAACCAGAAAATAAGCCTTCCTAAAAGATTTCTACCTGATAGAGATTTCCTTCATTATCATTTAACCAATATCTATAAAGGTTAGATAGATATAATTTATTCACAAAATACAGATGTTAGTATTTTGTGGATTAACCTTTCATCAATCCCAAAAATTGAATAGTATGAAAATAGGCTATCAAAAAATTTTCGATTTATCACCAAGCTCAAAAAAAGTTATTGAGGATAAATATGAATCACTAGATTCTTTTTATAACAATGTATATTCTAAATGCAGAGAATGGTTTCTAGCTCATAGTCAAAACAATGTTGAAGATGCAAAAAAAGCAAGAATTGATTTAGATGTAATAAGTGACTGGTTAGAAGAAAATAAGATCACCGATCTAGTAAATGATATTTTGAGTGATTTTAATAGCGATTTACTGCTATAAATATAATAGGAGAATTCTTAATAATTCATATCCCATCATCCACTAGTTTAAGCTCATAATATAAGGTAAGGGATGTAGCTTACAAATAAAGTTTACTTCTGAAACACATTCTCCCGATGCCAGGCCAGATTCTCAGAAGCTGGCAGATACTTTTCTTCTGAAGGTAGCAGGATGCGTTTTCCAACAAAGGGGCGAATAGCATAGGGCGAACTACTTTCTGTAAACCGATCGGATACCAGCACCTCATACTGATCTGTTAGAGAGATCAACCCCCGGTCAAAGGCGCGGTGCAGATTGGGACATAGGGCAATGCCATTGGTTACCGTATCGTTGTGGCTTTTGCTGAAAGGGACAATGTGGCAGGCATCAATCAGAGATAGCGTTAGTGTAGAATCTATCCGCAGTCCGGAGATACAACAAGTGAAGTCATATAATCGGGGAATTTCCCGTTTGAATATGGTGCCTCGCAGAAAAATCTCTTCCTGGTATTCTTCCTTGTCAAATTCTAATTGTAGTTGTTTAATGCGTGTCTGGTATTCTACAGCATTGTCTTCCAGAATTTCATGTGTCACAGTATCTACATAATTGTAGGAAGAGGATACTGTTTCTTTTGCCTCCGGGAACCATACCTGAAGCAGTGTCTGACGCAAGGCTAGCCTTCCCTGAGCATTCAGTAATAACTCACAAAGTTCTTCATCAATGCTAGCATAGGCTACAGCTATGTTAAGGTTTGCCAGACTAGGTCGGGTGCTAACCTGATGAATCCAGGTCTCATACCCTGCATTCGGCACTAGTTCCCAGAACGGCTCTGACTTAAGGTGGTAATAAGGTAATGCAAATGTAGGTGACCAGTCCGGGCTCTTTACCAGCAGGTTCCAGTTGCTTTTAAACAAACCAATTAGCTCTGGTGTAATGGGAATGTGTGTACTACCAATCAACCCTTTCTCAAATGCCTGTATCACACTCAGCAACAACACAGGCTTGTGTGGCGCTACACCTGATGTCATCTTCTTGTTTCTGTTGACATTCAGTTTGGAAAAGGCTTGGATGTAGTAAGAAAGGTTCTTCACTGGCATAGTTGCAATATAGGTTACTGGCAAAATTTTCACAAGAGCCATAAATGCCTTTTGTTTGAGAGGACGCCAGTAATTTATTTTTATTATCTTAATGTCAGATAGTATAACTGTTGATTAGACAAGAAATTAAGCTTATTTAGCATCTTTGAACAAGATGAATACAACAGAAAGAAGAAACTATAACAAAGCCTTCAAATTGCTGGAATATTTTAAAAAATTCTTCCCTACAAAATATGATAAAATAGGAGTAGTACTGCTTCTCTATTTTGGTGTGTCCTATTTAATTATGATTACTGATTATCCATTTCTTAAATCCATATTTCATGATCGGGAAAAAGAAAAATCTATTGTTGAGTTCCTCTTAATAATAAATTGCCCTCTCACGTTTCTTTTAGATTTCAGTATTCTCAAATGTAAGAATATCTATCTAAAATTCATTGCTGTGATTCCTTGTATAAAGCTTACTATACTTTATCTCATTGCACTTGGACTTGTTTTTGCTCTAGGCTTAGGTGATGGTCATGGTTTTTTTCCAGGTGAGGATGGTTTGTAATTCATTCGCATGAGTCGGAAGGAAACTATTGGGGCACTGCTATAGTGGAGAACATCATTAAAATATGGCATACTACTAAAGCAATGTAACCGCTGTTAGATAGGTTTTAGCTGTGGTTTTACTTTGTTGAAAAAGTCTCGAAAGTCACTGTCGCTTTCTGGATTTGCAATTCTTGAGAAGCCACATCTGTCAAAGCATATTCTTAGATAATCGATGAATGTTGTTTCGTGTTCTTCATTCAGAAAGTCTGCATCAATGCTGGGTCTATCAGTTATTTGTAAAGAATAAGGTGGTCCTCCACTAGTATTGTCTTTATGATAGTAGTCGGCAGACAATTCCAATGAAGCGAAGCCGTCTTCTTCATAATATTCCTGTAACTCACTTAAAAAATCTTCATCTGTCAATTCTTCCACAACGCTATCAAGACTACTAATCTGAATTGGGTCAGCAAATTCCCAAAAATAATCTTCGTTCGTTTCATAGTCCCATCCAAAATTGCATGACCCTACAATTCTATAAAACATCTTTAAGGACAATGGTACAAATCCAAAAGGGCGAACAATATTGTCCAACTGTGCCAGTAATTCTTCAGTATCAGGTAAAGGTTTTAGCAATGGTCGGTGAAAATTATGCTTAAACTCAGTCCTGAAAAGATAGTTAATCCTTGTAAGCTCAACATAAAGTATGTCAAGGTTATAAGCAACCCGTTCAAAAGTCTCTGTTAATACTTTTTCAATGTCAGGCAGATTTTCCGGTAAAAACGCATCTTCTCCCAAAGCATAAATATCCTCGTAAACCTGTTTTGTTTCACCGTTAATATACCTGTCGTAAAGTGTCATATTTTTTACTTACCCGTTTTTGCGTCAGTTAGCGTGCCTTTGCATTTATCAAAGTTCATTCGAATATCCGTAAAGTGTACTATACAACTGTTTGTTGTATCATCATCATAAGCACGATCTACTTTCTTTAGAACAATTGGAATTAGCCCATATTTGCTGATTTCATATTTCAGTAAAGGTCTACCTGAAAAACCCTGATCCACAATATACTCAATCTTGTGGTGATTTACATTCCAACTCTTTTCCACTTTCTGATACCCTGACATGGAGTCCATAAAGGCCAAATGTTTCAGTACAATAAAGGCTAATCCGCCTATCAGTATTGATGAGATTATTTTAGGCGTTACCCGCGTGATTTGTCTGGAATAAAAATAATAAAGACAGCTCAAAGCAATAAGTCCAAGCGCCTGAACAGTGTAAGGGATGATATATTCATAACCCGCCACTACTGGAAGGAAGAGCACAACACTGGCGCCCAACAAATAGAGTATTACTTTTTTACTGAGTGTATAGTCAAATATAAGTCCCAGTAAGGGAGTCAGAAAGAGTATGAAAAGTTGATTTCCATGGTGCCAAAACCAGAGCATAATAGTCGATGAGAGAAATGTTTATCAGATTATGTGTGTAACCTGATAAGAGAATTTTTACAAATGTTCATCCGGATAGCTGCAATTTTGTAACCATAGACTAAAAACAAACAAGGTCCGAACATGTGCCCGGACCTTGTTTGTTTTTACAGCTTCACCTCTCTAGCTTTTAGACATACTGCAACACAGCCTCCAGGCGGGCTTCATACATTTTTCGGTGGGCTGCTTTATCGGGGAGGCAGCCGTCGTTGTAGAGGTAGAAACATCTGTCCTCTTCAAAGGATAGATCCTTGCTGGTTGGTTGGTAACCAGCTTCATCTCTGAAAAATGGAGTCAGTTTTTGTATTTCCTCTTTGGAGATCTCAAAGCGATACTGAGCCTTTTGGCGTATATAGTCTCTCCATTCCTCATAAGGCATGCGGATCTGGCGTTCGCCGAGTGGGAGGTAGTAGCGGTTAAACTCATAGGCATAGCCGTCTATCAGCAGAAAACCATAGATGCGGTCTCTTCTGCGAATCTCAATTTTGTCGTCTTTGCGGGTGTAAGTCATTGTTAGGCTGATATTAGGTTTGGTTTACTACTGGTAAGTCTGGATAGATTTTAGTGTGTGATAGGTGTATTCTTCGCTTCTCCGCCTCCGGTCATGAGCCAGTTCAGGTTTATATTGTAAGTGATGTGCAGGCTGTAGAGGAAAAAGCAGCTGGGGAGCGACTGGCCTTTTTCCAGAGCTGAGATATTGCTTTGACCCAGGCCCATTCGCTGCACAAACTCGCGTTGGGAAAGTCCTGTGATTTCGGTACGTACATAGCGAATGCGTTCGCCGATTTGTTGTAGATTCATAGTATATGGATTAAAGGTTATTGTATTTGTTTTGTCTTCTTGGTCTGCGCATAGTTCACTGCAAAAGTTTTTTTCGCAAAGGCAAGGCACTCTTACTGCTTGGCCGGGAGATTGCAGTTTATTCACAGCAGTTTTGCTTTTGACCGTAACTCCAATCACTTTTTCGTTTGTGCATAACTCACGGCAGATTTTATTTTGACCGGAGTTCCGATCATTTTTTCTGTTGCGCATAGTTCACCGCAAAAACAAAATCTGATCGGAATTCAACGCAAGTGCCTGGCTGCTGTGAATAATGCGCATGAATGATCTTTGCCGGGAATTCAACACAAGGAAAAAGAATCTCCTCTCGTCTTGCACTCCTGAAAGTAATGCTCTCCTTTTTTATCCTCTGAAGAGGATCGTTGTTTCTTCTTGTCCCTCTGAAAGGCTCTCTCCATTGTTGTCCTCCTGAAAGGACCTTCCCCTTCCTGTCCTCCTGAAAGGAACTCGTGGCAAGACCGGTGGCCTTTCCAACTGGAGTGTTTTTTTCTTTCACAAACCAAGCATGGCTCTATTTGTCACAAGGTTCTTTCAGAAGGTCAACGGGGGGAAGCCCTTATAAGGGACTGTATGTTTCTTTCAGGAAAACAGGGAGATCGTTTTTTCTTTATGTACAAATCACTTTTCCAGAAAAGTGATCGGACACGATAAGCCCTCTTGCGGGTGCCCTGATTCCTAACGTGAAAGGTTAGACGTTATCAGACATTCTTTCGGATTGATCCCAGACCGGTTTGTACCTAACATGGGTACCCGCAAGGGGTACCCCTACAATTTCCTGATGTTGGTTTACTAGCCCAAACGTTGTTTGTACCAAGGCGATTCATAGTAATGCTGGTTAGGTTGTCAGTAAAAGCGGATGTATAATACATAGGTGATGGCTTGTTTATAAACTGTATTTCCTACTCTCTTCCAGTTGAATTTTTGGTTCATTTTTTGGCTCAGACCGTGGACCAAAAATGAACCAAAAAACACCACTTTTTTAGCTCACTTTTGGTTCGTTTTTGGTACAACTTACTTTCAGTGGGCTCGATGTAATTGACTAATAAACAGTTATTTATTTTAAGTTTTTTTGGTTCGGTTTTTGGCTCGTTTTGGTTCATGCTCCTTTTTCTGGTTTTTTGGTTCATTGGTTCACTCTCCTATTGGAGAGTGAACCAATGAACCAAAAAAGGTATCAGGGTAGATTAACAATATGATATGTAGCTGCTTTTCGATCACCACTCACCCGTACATACCCAAAGTCAACGGCATCGGCTATCATGCGTTTTACCTTACTTTCGTTTTCACCTGAGGCTTCCAGAATAAGTTTTTTAAACTCTACAGCTGGTATCTCGGTAGTCATTCGTCTGGCAAATACTTTTTCAATGAGATTCTGTAACCTGGGCGAATGGTTTGGATTGGGTTTGGAGGCTGTGACTACAGGATCTTGGACAGGCATAAAGAAATGCTGCTCTTTGTCCCAGAAGAAATACTGGTTTACTGCTTCCGAACTATGCGACAGCTTGCCCATTTCAAAGTCGGAAGTGAGCACACGCAGACCATTCATATTGGGTACTTTCTTCACCAGCAGAAATGCCCGGCTCCATCGATGCAGAAACGTTCCGAAGTGTCCGGCTGCTGTTTCGCTTTGCTTATTAGGGTGTAGGGTACAGATTGTTGCCAGGTTAAACTCTGCTGTCAGCGTGCGTATCCAGCGAACAGCTTCTGGTGCTCCTTCCGGGTCGTTCATGTTGGTAGTCAGATCCAGACAGCCGTCCAGGATCAGGTAGTCGTATGGCTGGCCTTTGTCGGCTGCTTCCTTCAAAAACAGGCGAATGTCGTTGCGTTTCTCTTCCAGGGTTTGCAGTTCTAGCTGCGAGAGAATCTTCACATTATAGAATTGATTGTCCTTGATCAATGCTTCGTTCATACCCGTCCGCCTGAAAATACGGCCTAACGACTTGGCTACATCGTCAGTAGACCGTTCGAAGTCAAACACTACAAGCCGGCTTTGTGGAGTTGCCGATTCATACTGAAAGCCAATCAGCGGATGGGGATACGGTGTATGTGTGATATGCGATACAAAACCCGCCACAATATCTTCTACCAGATTAGACTTACCCGAACTCGGAGCCCCAATCACAGACAGGATCTCGCCCTTGCTGATTAGTTCGGTATCGCCAATGCATATAGCAGGCTTGCGGTTGCGAGCCTGGTAGGTAAAGTCAATGGCAATGCTTCGCTTGGGACGAATCGTATACGCAGGCATAGTACTAGTGGGTATTACTGGTCGGCTATCCTGCCGAAACTGGTTTACCAGCCGGTCATATTCATTGTTTGAGGTTTGTTCTTTTGTCATACGTGTTCTCATAGTGGTTTAGCAATAGATCGGTTAGTATATCATTGGATTCCTCCAGGCGTTGGTTGTGTCGGGTCAGCTCTGCATTGGCAATCCACAGGTGGCAATATTGTTGCAACCGCGGACCTTGGGTCAGTATTTCACAAAGTGCCTCAATGGTTAGCTCAGCTATAGTTACAAAGTCAATAAGCACACTGACTTCTGCCCGGATGGCTGCATACTTTCGAAACGTATCCGGATTGTCTGTAAAGTCGCTTTCTTCGAGTTCGTGAAGTTGTTTGAGCTTAGCCGTTAGTCGCTGCTTGATCGGATTGGATGCCGCTTCAAAGTCATCTACAGCCAATTGTACCGCCAGAGGCAGACTGGGTGGTATATTCATAGTCCACCTCCTTTCGGATAGGCTTGTATCCAATAGTCTATCCCTCCCGGACAGTAGCCTCTCTGTGGAGGCATCGCTATCGCCATTACCTTTTGTACAGGCAAAGCTTCGCCATTCACGCCATTGGCGTGTGTTACAAACTGTGTTTGTTGCATAGGCTAGCTGTTTTGGGGTTGAGGTAACAGAGATCTGCTGGATTCGTCAGGTTGATAATCTGGCATTGATTGCAGGTTCTGAAGCAATTGCGGTTTCCCTTCTCTGATCCAGTTTTCGAGTTCGGTATAGCTGAAATAGAGCTTCTTGCCTCGCTTCATATGGGGTATGCGTCCTTCCGAAGCCAGATTGTAAATAGTGGACTTTGCCAGTCCGGTCACCTGTATAGCCAGGTCTATGCCACCGAGACGTTCTTTTTCCTGAAGTGCTTTGGCTGGAGCAATAATAGAGAGCACATCATACAGCAGTGTTTCCACCCGTATCAGACGAGCCTGAAGTTCCTCAAAAGGATTAAACATAAAAATTAGAGTTAGGGTGAATAACTGATTACACCAAAACCCCACCATGAGAACACCTGAAAACGATACAGATAGGCAAAAGATAACAGTATGTAATGCAGTAAAATAATCTTTGGCTTTTCGACGAAAACCGTAAAAAACCATTTATGGATATTTACTTTTATTTACTTTTTGTTACCTTTGTTTATGATTTATTGCTTTCTGTAGCAAAAACAAAGCCTCCGCTGTCATATAGTAGTTAACAGATTCAGTTTATATCTCTACAGAATCACACAAAGCAGTTTACCTTTTTTGTATCATTTCCGATAAAAATAAAAAACAGCCTTTCTGCATCGCAGAATAGTTGTTCATTAGTCCAGATGTAGTTGGTCGCCAAACTTTCCTACATACTGGCATTAAGGGGGGATCTCATTTCAAAGTGGGATTCCTTATTTTTTCTAAATAGACCTCTTTCTTGTCTAAGAAGTATCCTTCTTTCTAAGAAAATCTGTAAGGCTCTACCCAGAGTCAATAGGGTTGTAAAGGTACGCCAATAATCATAAACTGGCAATAAAATTATTGGCAATTATACTGATTTGGCCTAGATATTTTTTTTGTGTAAATTCATTCTTATATACTTGCATTTAACCTGTTTTTGACTGGTATATCAAATAGAAATATTCTTCTATCTAATACTACTTCTTATAGGATAATAAATAGTATTCCCTGTAGTTATTTCAATTACACCATTTCAAGGGCCTATTCACCATAAGCACTACGGTCTCATTGATAGAGTGTCTTGTCATTTCCGATGATGGGTATGAGCGTTTTACATAGGTTTATCTACAAAATACAATGCGTTGATAATCAGTATTTATACTTTATAGTTATAGAGCGTCATAAGGCAGTGCCTCTATTCTCACACCTCCAATTTGGCTACAACTAAACACGATTTGGCAACACCTGCGTAGTAAACTCTCCGGATCTTTGCATTCAGAACTAACGAATACAGTTATGCAAAAAGCAGTAGAATTTAAAAACAGAACCTGGCAGGTTGCTGCCATTCTTCATTTACCAGAACAGTTCAATGAAAAGAGCACCTATCCGGCCATTGTATGTGTGCATCCCGGAAGCAGTGTGAAAGAACAAACAGCAGGACTCTATGCCGAAAAGCTGGCAGCAGCCGGATTTGTGGCACTGGCTTTTGATGCCTCTTTTCAGGGCGAGAGTGGTGGAGAGCCTCGTTACCTTGAAGATCCAGCCACCCGTGTGGAAGACATCCGGTGTGCAGTAGATTATCTGACCACGTTGACTTTTATCGATGAGAATCGAATCGGAGTGCTGGGCATCTGTGCTGGAGGTGGCTATGCTGCCAATGTTGCCTTAACCGAGAAGCGCATTAAGGCTGTAGGTACGGTGGTAGCCTCAAATTTTTCCAGAGCGTATGGAGAGCTCAATGCACTACAGATCCTGGAAGCTGTAGGCAAGCAACGCACAGCCGAAGCCAGAGGTGCCGAAGCATTAATTGTTCCCTGGACTCCTGCCTCTCTGGAAGAAGCCCAAAAGAATGGGCCTGTAGAACAGGATATGGCAGAGGCAATAGACTACTACAGAACACCCAGAGGCGAACACCCCAGATCCAGCAACAAGCTCCTCTTTATAAGTATGGGTGCCGCAATAGCGTTTGACGCCTTCCATCTGGCTGAAAAGTTGCTCACCCAACCACTATATGTGATAGTAGGAGACAGGGTTGGTGCATTTGGTTCCTACAGAGATGGCTTCGAACTCTACAACAAAGCCATCTCTACAAACAAAAGTATTCATGTGGTAAAAGGAGCAGGCCACTATGATTTATACGATCAACCCGAAGCAACCACCGAAGCCCTAAGCAAACTGGTACCCTTTTTTACAACATATTTATAAGCAAAACACACTCTCTGTCCTCCTGAAATGAACTTCCCGCCGTTGTTGGGACAGGCGTGGCAAATAGAGCCATGCTTGGTGTTGGAGCGAAAGAATATTCTCCAGTTGGAGAGGCCGCCGGTCTTGTCACGAGTTCCTTTCAGGAGGACAGGATGGAGGGAGGACAAAGGATACAAGAAGGGATGAGAGTCCCAAGGGAGATTATTTTCGAAATGTTTTTTCTTTATTCTCAAGTCCTCTTTCCTGGAAATAAAGAAAATTTTGGTACAAAGAGAGCAAAGGAAACTTCAATCGCGAGAGGAAGTGTAGGTGCGTAGGGATTCCTTTTCCCGCGAGGTTGGCCTTTGGCCTTGCGGGCAGGAGGATCGGGAAAAGGTGCCCTTTTTTGCTTCGTTTTTTGGGCAAGCAAAAAATGAAGAGGTCAGTGGAAGAATAATGTAAGGGACAATAAACTAATTTGGGAAAAGACAATCTAAAAAATGAAGAGGCGATAAGAAGGGAAATGTTCTGGATTATAGACAAGGATGGATACAAGAAAGCAAAAAATGAAAAGAGTGATTCTCAAAAATTAACTCAAGACTCTTTTCAAAAGCATAACCTCAGGTTCACTAGTGTAAATTACATCCCATGAAAACCATCAACTCCATATCACACTTTCATCGTTTACTATCCCTACCCGAACCCTTGTATCCCTTAATGAGTGTGATTCGTGTAGAGAATATCCAACTGACAGAAGAATTTTCTTCAGAGAACTTTCTTTTCAACTTTTATAGCGTGTCGCTGAAAAGAGATGTACAGGCGAAAATAAAATATGGGCAACAATATTTCGATTTTGATAAGGGAGTCATGAGCTTTATTGCTCCCAAACAAATCCAGTCCGTTGAAGTGATGGATCTGGCTTTGGAAAGCCAGCAATCAGGCAAAGGCTACGCCCTACTGTTTCATCCCGACTTTCTTTATGGTCATCCCCTTGCTACGACTATCAAACAGTATGGCTTCTTTTCGTATACAGTCAATGAAGCATTGCATCTTTCAGAAAAAGAGGAAACAGATGTGGTAGATATCTTTCAACGAATGGAACGGGAGTGCCAGCATATTGATCGCCATACCCAGGATATTTTGATTGCACAGCTGGATTTATTGCTGAAATACAGCAACCGCTTTTACGAAAGGCAATTCCTGGTTCGGAAATCCGTAAACAACCACTTGCTTACCAGAATGGAAACCTTACTCCAGGACTACTTTGACAGCGAAGAAACATTAAAAAACGGACTTCCTACTGTGGACTATCTGGCAGGTGAATTAAACGTCTCCCCACATTACCTGAGCGACATGTTGCGTACATTAACCGGACAAAGTGCCCAGCAGCATATTCACGAAAAGCTGATTGAGAAAGCCAAGCAATACCTGGCAACGAGTAATTTAACTGTGGCTGAAATTGCGTATGAGTTAGGCTTCGGTCACCCTCAATCGTTCAATAAGTTATTCAAGAAAAAAACAAACATGTCCCCACTGGAATTCCGTCAGGGCTTTAACTGATGCGATAAGCACCAACTCTCTCAATCACAAAGAAAATATGCCTATTACTTTGTGATATGGATTCGTTAATAAGTCATCTAATGTTCAACAAATGTTTTGTTTGATAGCAGATTAAAAAGGTATTACTTAGTAGTAGCTGGAGGTAATTCTCGGTCCGTTAACTCGACATCAAATGGATTCATCTCCTTACTTCTTCTTTGATAATCCAAATTAGTAGACAACATAGTATTAAAAATGACACTCTCTACTTGTTTGGGGGATACATAAAAAACAGTATCCCGTTTCTCTCGTATTGTATGCAATATAAGTTTAACTTTAATAAGACTGTCATTACTATAATATCTTTCAGTAGCCAGGTATCGATGTTTAGTACTGGAAAAAGGCAATAAACGGGAAAAGGTATCAGCCTCAAAAGTCTGATCAATGAGTAAAGACTCATTCACATATGCCTGTACATAATTGCCCTCTGCTGCTGAATATAAATTAATATCAACTGCATACCCCTGATAGCGAGCCCTGATTATAAAACCGACGTATGCAACAAAAATAATTACAACAATGCCTATAATTAACTTTTTCTTTGCTAAAATCATAAACACATTCGTAGTAAAGTATAGCGTCAGTAAATTACTATTTCAAAATGATTTTATAGAAGGATTTCCATTAGTGGGTGCACCAAAGAATTAATGACTATTCTATACAAAGACCACAATATATCGCTATGATAACTTACACGAAAACTTTCTCTGTTTCATTCAGGATTAAGGTAATCCATAATCTTTCTGCCATAAGAAATAACCGTAAATGGATTTGTACCCTCATAAGGCATCCCTCTCACTGCTGAAATAGTTACAATTTTGATGGAATCAGGACGATAATAAAAAATTGTATCAAACTTGGAATTCCAGTTAAGTCTTATTTTAATCAAACTGTCTGTAGTACAATACCGTTCTGACGCTATAAATATGTACTTCCTATGATGCGTTTGCGCAATAGTATCTGTTTCAAACTCTTTTTTAATCAATAGCTCTTCATTAACAAAAACCTGAATGGTATCTCCTTTCATTCCTCCATACAGATCAAACTCCATCTTTTTTCCTGGACATCTGTTCGTATAAAACCAATAGATTCCAAATCCTGTCAAACATAGAAAAGCAGTAAGTCCAAACTTTTTTAGTAAAGAATGCATAGATTCATCTTTAGGCAATGTCTACACATGAAGCAATTGTGCAGAAAGGCATGCTTCATGGAAAACAGGGAATTAGCAAGAGTATGAAGATATAGGTTGATTCTTAGGAATTATCCTCGAATAATCTTATTAATCGGTTTTCTACAAACCCTGATCCTCCTAGTCCATCTTCATGATAAAGGGATAAATTAGTTCCCTCAGATACTTCTTCGCTTTTTACTTCCTCTAAATCCTGATTATAATATACAAACTGAGGCGGAGACAGGTTTAGTCTTCTTAAAAAAATAGGTATAGGCCATTCTTTTATCTCAAATGGCTCAAGCTTGCCTATAATGGGCCATGAGCCATCGTCAAATCCCTGTATTCCAAACTTCTTCACCAGGATTACATTCTCCTTGCGGATAATCTTTCTATCTATAGCAGGAACTTTCTTATACATTTTCTTAAAAAAACAGCCCAGTGGTACTCTAAGGCGAGGATGTATATGGGTAATCAGTCCCAGGCAATATCCCTTTTCTGCTAAGGGTACACAAAACACATCTCCTATAGAATATCTGCGTTTTTTTAATAGGCTAATCTTTGTCATAAGGGGAATATTGTCAAACTGTTTCTTGTTTCTGGAATCCATAAGCCTTAGAAATGCGTTCGTTACTTTTGTTCTATAATCTGATTCCGATTGAAAGATACATATAAACTGACTATATTATTTTGGAAATAAAGACCAGGACTCTTATCTCTGTCCCTAAGTATGTCTCTATACAAAGATTAAAACGAAACAATGGGTGTTTGTCTTATTATTGAAATAGGTTTGTGAAGTTTGCTCCAAGAAAAACGCCTAATACAAAGTTGTTTTTGTCAGTGTTAAATGCAAATCCTTTATCACTTACATAGCCTGTAAATATTCCTCCATTAAAGTTAGCCCGGTCTTTGTCTGAAGTCAGGAAGTAAACAGGAAACTCAAATGAAAAAAGTTCCTGGTTAAGATCCAGATTGATATTGGGATTTATGCGCAACAATTTTCCCTGGTATCCACTGGAAAGATATTCGATCCGTACTCGATTGCTTGTTTGTCGTGTAGGAGCAGACGAACTCAGGTTTTTTTCAATAAGGACCCCTGTACTATTTACCGGTACATAATACTTGATAGGATCGTCTGTCTGATACCCTGCCGTATGCGTAAATGACAATGCAAAAATGCCTATACTGGTTAATGCCCCTACAGTAGCTGTGAGTTTTACAGCAGCTTTAGAGTCTGTTTGGGATAGAAAAGATGTTGTGTCTGTAATATATTCAAAATCCTGTTGTTCAACTCCAAATTTAAGCCCTCCATACCAGGCAACTCCCCACTGTATCTTAGCCTTTCGGTCAAATATCCGTTGTTCTTCTGGTGTCAGATCATCGTACTTAAAATCAGCCATATCCTTCCCAACGGCTTTGATCGCCTCATTGTATTTTTTGGCATCATAGGCAAAGCCAGTGCCCCACCATATTTTTTGAGTTCCTATAGTGAAAGAGCTATTATTGGACAGACCCGCAATTGTCAGGGGCTTTACCCGCTGTGTTTTACTGGCAACAGGGGTTGAAATACTGGTATTGAGATTCCATGAGCTTTTTATCCTGTAGTTGATATTGCCTTCTGCAATCAATCCGTCATTCGTAGCACTTAGTTTTGTGAAACTATTATACGACTGAAACCCTGAAGCTGGAGACGACTGAAGCGTCAGTGAAGGTTGAGTGGTTTTTACGCTGTCAGTTGTTTTATCAGAAAGTTGACAGTAAGAACTGAGCGCCTTACCAAAAAGTAAAAGAGTAAAGATGATTTTTTGCATGAGAGCTGGACTTAAATAGTAATACCGTGTTGGCCTGTAGTATGATTTAATTTTAAGTTACCCTTCACTGCCCATAATTCAGCAGGCGGATCGACAATGGCAACACTATAGTTGTCGCCTGGTAAGCCTTGCACAAAATAGGTGAGAAAGTGAATTCCGTTGTCCAGTTCGATAGTTGCTGTACCGGAACCATGAAGTACTTTGTCTCCATTGATATATACTTTCACCCAACCAGAATCTGAGAATGCGGAAATAGTAATGGGAGTTGCCATATTTCTGAATCAAAAAAGTGAATAGTAGTTTGACAAAACTGCGTTTTATGATTGGTTCTGCTGCTGTTGCTGTGAGGTAGGAGCAGGACTTACTTTATCTTTATTTTCATTGACCTTAAGTGCCGCATATGTACTGGCACTGATACCCATCAACGTAAGTATAGTGTCACTGAAAACGGGCATTTCCAGGTCTTTATATACTTGTACCCAGAAGATAAAACCCAGAATCAGGGTAAACAACAGGTTTTGAAAACGATGGATGCTGATTCCGCTTTCATCTGCGAGCAAATCTTCTATCAATCCCGCACTCTTTTTGTGTTGCAGCGCATGAGTTGAATCTTGTCGTTCCTGGTTGTTGCTGATGATCGTGCCAGACAGGGCAGTACCGGCGCTGATGCCAAGAAGTATGAGAGCTGTACTGTTCAGGGAGTTATAGTCATCTTTGATGATCCAGATATAGATATAGGAACTGACAATAAGAAAAGTCCAGAATGCCAGTTGAAAACGTGCCAGACTATAGGGAGGGTCAGAACTTTTATTAGGATGTTTGATCAGGCGGGTATATTTGCCCAATAGTATAAAACCTATCAGTAAAAGAATGATTACTCCCAAAGCTCCTCTCAGCCAGTAGGTATCATAGAACACAATGGTGAAATTATTTGGCTGAACTACGGGTAATGGATTTTCTCCCCGCACACCTGCACTAATGGTAACTGTTCGCTTCGACTCTCCCCGTGTGTAAAAGAGATTCCATAGTGTTTCAGTTGTTGTCTTCTCGTTTAGATTAAATATCAGATCCTGACGGTTTTTGACATTGGGACGTGCTTCACAACTATCGATAGGAATATTGTTGATGAACAAAATAATGTGTTCATTTTTTTGCAATAGCTCTGATGTACCTTTGGTTTTAACTAATATCTTCTGATTCAGATAGGCTTGTTTGATAGTCAGTTCAGGCCACCGCCCAACATTGATGACAGAATCCGGCAATGGTTTCTCCTTAGGTAACCGGGATGTAGTATCGGTCTGTGCCTGAACCGTAGGGATACATACTGCAATCAGAAAATAGATAGCATTTTTCATAGGGGTGACAATAGAAATTCAAATGATGCCTTTCTAAACCAGTTCAGGATTTGTACTATACACAGTAGTAGGAACTTTATAGTACGTATACAGAAAAAATGCCATTTATAGTGGTGCAAATGGCGTTTTGATATATAAATATAACCTAATTAATGGGAAATACCTGATGATTGTTTGAAATTATTTCTTCATAATTGTCATGCTAGGCTATTTTATTTCCTTGTGAAAAGAGTATTATCTCTTTTTGTCCTTTCCTCCTGTAAAGATCTATTTCTTGCTATTTTTCCTGAAAATCAAGCCCCTTCGTGTCCTTCTGGAAGAATCTTGTGACAAATAGAGCCATATTGGGTTTGTTAAGGAGAAAAAATATTCTTAATATTCAATAGATGTCAGGTCACTAAAGGCTATCTCCTGATTTGTTTGTAATTTAGCCTGGTTTTTATGAGTAAACGCTGTCTTATAAATTCAGCATTAGTTTCTTTCTTGCTCTAATTATTTTTGTATCCTTGTATGAGCACCAAAAAAGAAGGCAATCAATATGGTAAAATATTCAAAGACAACCTGGAGTCAGTTACTCTGGCCCTGATTGAGAAAGTACTTCAGATCCAGGTAACCTTCTATGAAATAATGCAACAAGAGTTGCAACGAACCGTTGAACGCAAACCGGATCTGTTTCTGAACATTATCGACAAACAAAATAATACTATTTTACGCCAAAGAACCTTCTAACTATATTCTAAACATATTTTCTTACTTTACTGTCTATGATACGTTGTCTTTTCCTTATTTCTTTCTTTTGTTTGTTCATTAGCCAAATATCTGCTCAGACACAGTTGTTCCTTGAGCACAGTCCTGAAGAGGCAAAAAAGTTTCCCAGACACCCGGATATGTATTTGACGTATGCTCTTTATGATACAATTCTGAAAGCCCAACAAGGGTTTAAATTTGAGAATTTTGCTTCTGTACGTTTTTATATAGATCCAAAAGGGCGGATAAGCCATGTGGATTTTTCCAGCTTTACCGATTCTCTTCTACGTCCACATTTGTTGCATGTGCTGGAAGGTACACAAGGTAAATGGAGAGTGTATCGGAATGGCAAGCAGGTAAAAGAAAAGGTATGTGTAGTGTTGCCTGTTAACTTTGACTTGTGTTCTACACGAAAAGATTTTACCGGGCCTACTATTATAAGCATGCTCGAAGCTCACTTACTACCTGTTGGTGAAAGTACTTTTATGTTCAACTTTACAGGCGACTATCTGGATGCTAATCATGGATATCTGGATTCTCATTACGATTTGGCATTTGAAGGTATTGTTTTGCGTCCTATCACGGTAACAGTGCCTTACCCACAAAGTGTGCATGTATACTGATCTGTGGGTCTGTAATATTTGTCAGAGTCTGTGCCTTCACTTGTTTAGAATAGTTTTTTTATCTTGAACACATGTGGGGCGAGACAGGCCCCTTATCGTGTCCGATCACTTTTCTGGAAAAGTGATTTGTACATAAAGAAAAAACTCTCTCCCTGTCCTCCTGAAAGGAACTTGTGACAAATAGAGTTATATTGGGTTTATTAGAGAGAAAAATATTCTCAAGCCTCAAAGGATTTCAGGTCACTAAAGGCTATCTCATGATTTGTTTGCAATTCAGCCTCGTTTTTATGAGTAAACGCTGTCTTGTAAATTCAGCATTAGTTACTTTTGCGCTCTGTTTATTTTTCTATCCTTATATGAGCAACAAAAAAGAAGGTAATCAATATGATAAAATATTTAAAGAAAACCTGGAATCTGTTACTTTGGCACTCATTGAAAAAGTGCTTCAGATTCAGATTGCATCTTATGAAAGACTGCCACAAGAGTTGCAACGGACTCTGGAGCGCAAACCAGACCAGCTTTTAAAGATCACAGATAAGCAGGGAAATACGTTTTTGCTGCAACTTGAATTCCAACTCGCGGATGAGGAGAGGATGGTGGATCGCATGCTTGAATATCGAGCCATTCTTAACCGAAAATATGATTTCAATGTACGTCAGTATGTGCTGTTCTTATCAGATCAGATACCCCAGATGAGTACTCGTATCGAAAAAGAAAATCTTACGTTTTCATTCTATCTGATTCAGCTTTCACAAATTGACTATGAGTTATTTCTCTCTTCCGACAAAGGTGATGAAGTGGTCTTTGCTGTATTGGCTAACTTTGGTACTACCACTCCTGAAACTGCGGCTAGTCTGATTGTACAACGATTAAACCAGACTTCAACCAGTAAAGTAGAGCGAGATAGACACTTGCAACAATTACGTGTATTAGCTAACTTGCGTAAACTAACACCTTTTGTAGAAATCATGATAGAATCTATTTCTCAATACATCAAAGAAGAAGATGACTTTCTTTTTAAGAAAGGCCAACTAAAAGGAAAAGAAGAAGGCATTGAGCAAAAGACTCGTGAAACTATTTTGAAATTCCTGAAAGATGGAGTCTTAACTACTCAGCAGTTGGCTTCCTATTTTGATGTGACCGAAGAGTTTGTCGAAGACCTGCGTAAAAGTCTGAATCAATAGATTATCCTTTATAAAAGAAAGATAGCATAAGTCCGAATTTTATCTTTGGCTTATGCTATGCTCATTACAAAGGTAATATGCTTCTACTATCTGATATGGGTTGTTAAATACTTCTTATCCTCCATTATTTTTTCGGGAAGCTTCTTCACATTTCTGTAGCCACTCTTCAATAGACATCGGAGGCATCTTGACGATTTCATATTTGGTACCGCTGGAAAATCCAGGCCGTCCATCCCTGTGTACACTATTAAACTGCCTATGCATATAAAGCCCTAACCGATAGATATATCTCCATTCGTCGTCTTCAATACTATTTTTGACGTTCTTTAGCAACTCAAGATCATCCGTTAGAAAATCTACAATACAAGGATGTACGCGTTGCCAGTACCCTCCATTGCCTTTTCCCGGAATCAAATCGCCCTGAACCTTATCTGCATTACCAAATGAGTTGGCAGTGATCAGCTTCTGGTTTTTTTGAAGTTTGTAGGTTGTTACAAAGTGGGCAGGAAACTCCAGCATTACCACACAATCAAGGTCACTGTTATATGCCGCAATTCTCAATGGGTTAACTTCAATCACTACAGCTCCATGGATGGTTCCAAATTGAATGACTTCACTGATATATTTGCGGTGATCTGCTCCGTTAAAATTATTTTTAGCGCATTCCACATCATATACATACTCTTCTGATGAATTGCCAAATATGCGACTAAGAACTCCTTTTCTAACAGGTTTATAGTATTCCGGAAAAAGATAACGAAACTTCCTGTCAGAAAGAGTAAAGGGTTTGGAGTTGGTTGCTACCGTATTGGTATCCATATAGTTAATCTCCTCATTCTTATACCGATCCTCCATAAACTCATCCATATTCTTGGGTGAAACTTTATAGCGGTATGCTTTGGCATCGTTCGGAAAGTCAGCCAGTACCTGCCCTGACTTGTCTTTGATAAATTGGGCCAGTATATCCCATACAGGATCTTTTCCTGCTTCAGTAGTGAGATAGCTGTTTGTACTCTGCACTTCACCTGTTGTGCAGTCCATATGAAACTCCCCGGTAACTGTTCCGTTATTGCTTCCCCAGAAAGAATGATTGTCTTTACTGATTTTAAATCGTATGCCTTCTTCCAGAGTCCCTGCCAACGTATGAAAGCGGAGTCCATCTATCAGGTTCTCATCTGCCAGAAAAAAGGTCAGTCGGCCTGCAAAGAAAATATCAATGGTATTAGGTCGTTTAGCTGACTTTAAAAATGAATCATACGTAATTTCTTCAGGCGTTGAAAATTTGCATTCTAACGGAATTTCAATGTCTGAAATAATACTCTGCAGATTTCTGTTGATAACAAATCCATTCAAGGGATAGCGCATAGCGATTTGAGGGTTGCGTTTCGGATGCTTTTTCTGGTGATGGTATCACAAACCAAAACTATCATTTCCCAATAAGATCACCCTTTGCTATTTACTATAATACCTACAATGTACTATCCTGCTAAAATCTGCTACAAGTGTATACAAGTAGGAAATATGCCTGTTACTTTTTGATTTGGAATGACTAGTGAGAATGGATTTTTTTCAATAGGAAGAAGAAGTTGTTTGGATTAAGGATTTCATAAGTTTATACTCAATATTTTCTGCTATTTATGTATGTTTCTGATCTGTAATTGTTACCTGAATTTATGCACTCATATTATAAAACAAGCTTACTCGTTACTTGTCTGCTCATTATAAGTAGTTGTAAATATGTGTCAGATGCCTTTTCTGAAAACTCTACAGATACAGTCAGACTGGTCACAAAAAGAATATTGGGAGATCCTGCTATGTCACCTAAGCCGGTGGGCCCCTCGATAGCCAAACTGTTACTTATCCGACAAAAGACCGATTCTACCTTGAAGCTCAGGTATTACTGGAAATATCCGGATTCTACAGAAATGTTCTTTTATAGCTTCAATATCCGAAACGATTCTTTTGAGCTGGTTAATGATCGTAGTCTGACCCTGGTTCATATTTTTGAAGATAAAGAAGATTCATCTGTGAAACTCTATAAATATGAGTCCATGGATTCCATTATGCACATAAATATTGCAGTTATATTATCTAGAGAATATGGTCAGATTGGAAGTGTGCTTTTCCCGCATAATGCGGCTCGGGTAGTAACACATTGGAATGGAAAGCCTCTTAATAAAAGGTATTACAACCTTTTTATGAATAATCTGAAACAGATACTTATAGAAGAGTGGTATACAGAATGGTACAGGCAGAATAAACACAAAAGAAAAAGAAGACTACACATGATGCACTAATTATTCTCCTTATATGATGATTACCCAAACGGATGGTAAACAATTTAAAGTTTGTGCTAATGGAAAACAAGAAGAGATTAAAGCTTTCTTTGAAGAGGCAATACATTTATGTAGACAAAAGAAGACGGCTAACTAATTCCTGCACTATGTCTTCTGATTTTACTTACCTGTTAGCTGAAATGATCTTCCCGCCGTTGTCGGGACACATGTAATAAGATTAGTGACCTTTGGGTTTGGGTATACTTATTTTCTCCCAGAAACCATAGATGACTCTGTTTGTAAAAAGATTCTTTCAGGAGGACAGGAAAAAGAGAGTTTCTTTCAGGAGGATAGCAAATGAGTCATCCCGAATTTAGAGGAGTGAATAACAAATTAAGACAAAGGAGTTACAAAGGGAGTTGTGCTGCCTTCAATCGTATGTGGAAGTGTAGGTGCGCTGGCAATCTTTCTGCCGCGAGGTTGGCCTTTGGCCTTGCGGGCGGAAGGATCGGCAGAAAGTGTCCTTTTTTGCTTCATTTTTTGGGCAAGCAAAAAATGAAGAAGCTTGTGGAAGAACAATGTAAGGGACAATAAAGAAACGAAGAAAGGGGGATCGCAAAAATTAACCCAAGTCCACATTTCTCAAAAGTATAGGCTTGGGTTTTACTCTCATCCAAAATTAAGCATGACTTATGTTTTCATTAACCTGGCATACCAACCTCCGCTTAGTTCATAAACTGATCAAACAATATAGATACATAGTACATGCCTCCAAATGTTGGATTGCCCCAGGATTGTGTATAGCCCTTATTCAGAATGTTTGATCCGCCGAGTTTGATGATGGATTTAATCGCAGTGACTTTATAGTTCACCTGTGCATCCAGCGTTCCATAAGCAGGTACTATACTCTTGTTCTGTCCTCTGATAACCCCGCCAACAAAGCTGGATTGCCATACAAACTGATCCTGCCAGCGCCATGTCAGGCTAAATCCAAGGTTTTTAATCACATTCCGATTGCCAAACGATAAATTATAACGATACTCTGGTGTGTTAAAAGCTGTTTCAAACCCTGCTGGCAGCTTGTCTGTGTTTAGAAGTTTGTTGTAGGATACATTGCCGCCCACTGAGAAGTTCTTAGGTAGCAGGTAATCAATGCCAAGTGCCCAGCCGTGATTGTTTAGATTCTGAGTGACATTGACAGGAAAGCTATATACACTGCGGGTAGTAGAGCTAAGCAGGGAGATAGGAGAGGACACACCATCATTCGGAATATCCTGAACCACTACCTGACCACCATCAAAATTCACAAAGGTGTTATAGTAATAATAGGCATCTATGAAAAGGCGATTGGAAATCAAACCTTTGTAACCCACTTCGACAGTACGCACCCGCTCAGGCTGGTAGCCCCGGAATATATGTTGTTGTAACAATGAAGCGGCCTGCTGAGGGTTTTGTCCCTGTTGTACAGCTGCTCCGAAAGCTTGCACAGACTGGAGCGTATAGACAGGGTTATTGACCATATTGTATCGCTCCCGGAAAATAGGCAGACCACCCAGAATGCGGGATTGTGGAGTAAGCAGGTCAATATATTGAGCTTGTGTAGTAGGAATACGAAAGCCTGTCTGAAAGGAAGCGCGAATATTGTGTACCTTAGCTAATGTCAGTACGGCAGAAGCTCTGGGGTTAAACTGACCTTTGAAGTTCTGGTTTTTATCATAGCGAACAGAGGCAGTCAGTTTTAGTTTGTCTTCCAATAACTTCTTTCCACCCTGTATATAGCCTCCATATTCGTGAATCTTGAATTCATTACCGTTGTCGTCTGTGGCAAAAAGCGTCTTATTAGAGTTTAGTGTGTATAGTCTATAGTTTCCACCCACAATGATTTCCACCATAGTAGGACTGAGAATCTTGTTAAAGTTGTACATGCCCTCCACATGGTACATATTGGTTTTGTCTGTAAACCGGGCCCCGACTCCTTCCGAATTTCCGGGGATGGGACGTGACTTAATAGCAGACACAGCATCGTTAAAAGCTGTGGTTCCGGGAACCAGCCGTCCCTGATCTGCTACACCACGTGCCTGATTGTGAAGGGTGCCGGCGTTACTACCTGCTGCTGCCTGAGCTGCCGCAATGGCATTTTCTCCGGATTGTCCACTTGCCAGAGCTACCAGTAATGCTGTTGCATAGGTCTGAAATGCGCCAGTGGCATAGGCACCGAAATATTGAGGGAACCAGGTAGTACTCGGTTTCCATGCTTCATTTACTCCAGAGCCCAATACTCCTATAGCATACGAATCACCGGAATTTTCCTGAGTAGTATAGGTACGTACAAAAAAGTTAGACCCTCGAACTTCCGCTTTGTATTGACCCAAATTAAAATTAGCCAGCGAATATCGGTCTGAGCCTGTATATACAGTGGTTCCTGTACCATAATTAGCCTGCAGAATAGCTTCTACACCTTCAGTAATACGCCAGTGCAACGCACCACTCAACTTTAAACTATGTGTGTTGTAGTTAGCCAGATCTCTTTCTGCATAGCCTGTACGTGAGACGGATACATTAGGAATCATCTGGTTAAATAGTTGCTGAGGGGTAAGCCCTGTGAGTTCGGGTAGCGTTTTGTTGCCTGCCTGTGGAATCTGAGTAGTCGCAATAGCTCCCAGAAATTGAGAGGTGCCACCAGCACCCGTACCTGGTTGTCCATTGCCATACAAACTTGTATAGAGGTTAACATTGGTTTCATCACCATAGGTATTTATGCCGTTGTATCCAGGATTCGTTTGCTGGGTACTGCTTAAGGAGGAACCATTCAGCAAACTTTGATCGCGGGTATCCGTAGCCTGCCAGTCTTTGGCAGTCAGGTAATTGATATTTATCTTAAATGCTATTTTGTCATTGAACGCTTTGGCATACCGGAGTGCAAAGTCATAAAAAGGCGTAGTAGCCTCAGAACGGTTGGATTCGTTCATAATACCTGCCTTTGCATAGCCACTGAGCCCCTGGTATTGGAAGGGGTTTTTGCTATTCATCAGAATAATGCCATTGATTGCATTGGGACCATATAACGCTGAAGCTGCTCCTGGCAACATTTCTACACTTTCCAGATCCAGTTCCGAAATGCCTACTACATTGCCTACTGCAAAGTTCAATCCTGGTGCCTGGTTATCCATTCCATCAATCAATTGTACTACCCGGGTATTACCATTGGAATTAAATCCACGGGTATTGATAGAGCGGAATAATAAGCTTTGGGAACTCATTTCAACTCCTTTCAGATTGATAAGAGCATCGAAAAAGCTAGGTGTGGCTGCATACCGTATCGAACGTAAATCGAGTTTTTCAACTGTAACAGGAGACTGCAATACAGATTCTTCTACACGGGATGCAGCTACCACCACTTCCTGACCCAGAATAACCTGCTCTGTCATCTCTATGGCAAGATCTGATTTACTACTGGTAATTTCTTGTTCCAGGGTTTTATAGCCTACCGAAGAAATCGTGAGTATAAAGGGAGGTGGAGTATTGGTAGTCAGAAGAAAGTTGCCTTTGGTATCCGTAGTGGTACCGAGCACTTTTCCTTTAACAGTAATACTTACTCCTGCTAAAGGGGCTTTGGTTAGCGAGTCTGTGATAGTTCCGGAAACTGTCACAGATTGTGCCTCTGTCTGAGTGAGGATTCCTATAAGGAAAGATAGAGCCAGAAAAATTTTCTTTGTAGAAAATGGTCTCATAAACAGATTGTTATGGTGCTATAGATAATGAATCTATAAGAAATATATTATTTAATTTAAAGAATATGTGCGTTTTGTTATATTTTATTTTTGGGATTTTTTCTGACTATATTTAATATCCAGTAATGCCCTGAAAATGAGACTTTTGTGTTTTGGTTTTATCTGGGGATGGAGTGTTTTATCAAGGTTTTTATGTATGTGTACATTGAAATACAGGGTGTTCTGTTAAAATGTATACTAACTAAATTGGCTAAAAAGGTTTTTCGTGAAAAACAAAACTTGCTTCCCGCTTTGGTTTCTTTTTTCACTTATCTCATTTATAATTGCAAAAAAGAGAAATACCAGAAATAGATATAGTAGATGATAGCAGTCAGATCATTTGCTCCATTTACAATTTTTACTGTTTACAGATCATATATCCTTTGTTAACGTTAACCTAGTCAATACTCATGAATAGAAAGATGCGAATGGGAATGGTAGGAGGGGGAATCGGAGCTTTTATCGGAGCCGTACACCGTATGGCCGCTGCCATAGATAATGAAATAGAACTTGTATGCGGTGCGTTCAGCAGTGATCCTGAACGTTCCAAACAGTCAGGTGAAATGTTATACCTGCCGGAAGAGCGGGTATATCCGGATTATCGTACGATGATTCTGGAAGAAAAGAAGCTGCCAGAAGGTCAGCGGATGGACTTTGTGGCTATTGTAACGCCTAACCATATGCACTTTGGACCAGCTAAGATGGCATTGGAAAATGGGTTTCATGTAGTGCTGGACAAACCCATGACCTTAAATACAGAAGAAGCAAAAGAGCTGAAAGAGGTAATTGAGAAGTCCGGATTGCTGTTCTGTCTGACACATAACTATACCGGCTATCCGATGGTAAAAGAAGCCCGTAGCATTATTGCATCAGGAAAGTTGGGCAAGATCCGCAAAGTGGTAGTAGAATATCCGCAAGGCTGGCTCAATGCACTGGTTGAGGCTAGTGGCAATAAACAGGCGGAATGGCGTACAGACCCTGCACGTTCAGGTGCTGCAGGTTGTATTGGAGACATTGGTACTCACGCCTTTAACCTGGCCGAATACATCACAGATCTGAAAGTAACTGAAATCTGTGCTGACCTGACTACCTTTGTAGAGGGACGTAAGCTGGAAGATGATGCCAATCTTTTACTGCATTTTGAAAATGGAGCAAAAGGAGTACTGCATTCCAGCCAGATCTCAGTAGGAGAGGAGAATAATTTTAACATCCGTATCTACGGAGAAGTGGGTGGACTGTGGTGGCATCAGATGGAGCCTAATACATTGGAATATACACAACCTGGCAAGCCTAAACAACTGCTGCGTACAGGAGTGGGCGAACTATCCAATGCCTCTAAAATCAGTACCCGCATCCCGGCAGGGCACCCTGAAGGCTATATCGAAGCTTTTGCTATTCTATACCGCAACTTTGCCAAAACACTGCGCAGCCGTCTGAAAGGCGAGACACCTGATCCGGCCTATCTGGATTTCCCCGGACTGGAAGCAGGTTTGCGTGGTATGTTGTTTATTGATACTGTAATAAAGTCCAACCAAAGCAATGAAAAGTGGACGAAAATGCTGGAGTAATTTGGTCGCTTAATATAAAGTAGCTTGAATAAATTTTAATTTGAGACTATAGCTTTCAGAATGGCGTAAAATTATTTTAAGAGTAGACAGTAATCAATGCTGTCATTTTTATACCTCCTTCTATGTTGTTTGGAAAAGGAGTGTTCCAACGTTTGTGGAATACTCCTTTTCGGTTTTATTACCAGATTGGCTTCTTTATTTTGACGATTTATTGGTTACTTTCGCGCTCTGTTCATTTTTCTATCCTTGTATGAGCACCAAAAAAGAAGGCAATCAATATGATAAAATATTCAAAGAAAACCTGGAATCTGTTACTCTGGCACTCATTGAAAAAGTGCTTCAGATTCAGATTGCATCTTATGAAAGACTGCCACAAGAGTTGCAACGGACTCTGGAGCGCAAACCAGATCAGTTACTGAAAATAACCAACAAACAAGGAGATACGTTTTTACTGCAACTTGAGTTTCAGTTGATAGATGAAGAAGAAATGATCTATCGGATGTTAGAGTACATAGGATTACTCTGGCGAAAATACAAGCTACCAGTCAAACAGTATGTGATTTTTCTTTCAGATCAGGAGCCTAGGATGCAAACGAAGATTGAAAAGGAAAATCTTATGTTTTCCTTTTATCTGGTCCAATTTTCTACGATTAGTTATGAGTTATTTCTCTCTTCTGATAAAGGTGATGAAGTGGTTTTTGCTGTATTAGGCAACTTTGGCAATACCACTCCTGAAACTGCGGCTAGTCTGATTGTACAACGATTAAATCAGACATCAAGTAATAAACTTGAGCGGGATAAGCACTTGCAACAATTACGTGTATTAGCTAACTTGCGTAAACTAACACCCTTTGTAGAAATCATGATAGAATCTATTTCTCAATATATCAAAGAAGAAGATGACTTCCTTTTTAAGAAAGGCCAACTAAAAGGAGAAGAGAAAGGTCGTTTGGAAGGGAAACTTGAAGGAATTGAGCAAAATAAACGTGAGACTATTTTAAAATTCCTGAAAGATGGAGTCTTAACTACTCAGCAGCTGGCTTCTTATTTTGATGTAACCGAAGAGTTTGTTGAAGATCTGCGTAAAAACCTGAATCAATAGATTTTTCTTTCTAAAAGAAAGATAAACCTGGCTTGGATATTCGTTTATACCAAGTTTATGGAACATGCTATAATTATAATAGGCCAGACCGATACAAGTCATTGTATCGGTTTTTTGTTTTACTAAAGTTAAATACCTTTGGTTAAAAGGTTACTTTCCGGAAAGAGGCTCATAAATTCAAACGTGTGTCCTAAACACATTTGTTATTACCTAACCTGCAATCGTATGTATACAGAACCTGTCATTACTGTTTCGCACCTGTCAAAGAGTTATGAAAAACCGGTGTTGAATGATATCAATTTTACAATTACTCCTGGTCAGATCATTGGGTATCTGGGACCGAATGGAGCTGGAAAAAGCACAACCATTAAAGTGTTGTCGGGTATGATTACCGATTTTACGGGAGATGTTCAGATTATGGGGATGGATGTACGCAAAGACCCTATTGAAGTAAAAAGACGTATTGGATATATACCTGAGAACGCCCTGCTATATGATACGCTTACACCTATGGAATACCTGCGTTTTATAGGATTGCTTCATAAGATGGAGTCTGCACGAATTGAGAAAAAGTCACTGGATCTGTTGCGTATCTTTGATCTTCAGGCTAAAGCCGATACCCGCATGACAGCCTTCTCCAAAGGTATGCGACAAAAGGTGTTGCTTATTGCAGGTTTACTGCATAATCCGGATATTATTTTTTTGGATGAACCTCTCTCCGGATTGGATGCCAATGCAGTGATTCTGGTAAAAGAAATTCTCTCCAAGCTGGCATTAGAGGGCAAAACGCTGTTTTACAGTTCGCATATCATGGATGTGGTAGAGAAGTTTGCTCACCGGATTATGATTCTGCATCAGGGAAAGATTATTGCCGATGGCTCCTTTGCCGAATTACAGGAACGGGAAAAAACGGAATCTCTGGAGCAGATTTTCACAGAGCTCACTGGTAATCATGCCCATCAGTCTCAGGCAGGTGAGTTTATAGAAGCACTGCGCGGGTAATATGAGATGTTTTTCTATCAACAAATCACATTAAAACATGAGTAAAATTGTACTGTTTATTCTGGATCTGTTAAAGGGTGTATTTCAATCTTTACACATTGACTATAGCCAGTTGCGGGCCATTCTGGAGATAAAGCTGCTGATGGACAAACGTCGTAAACCAGCAGCTTTTGCAAATCAGCCCAGTAAGTCAGATGCTAACACGAAGTATCAGTACTGGATAGCGATTTTTATGTATGCTATACTGGGTGGTCTGGTAGGAAGCCTCATCTTTGCCATGCCTAATGTATACTGGGCTACGACTATTGTGTTTGCCTATATTATGGTGATGACAATTATGACACTGATTACAGACTTTGCCTCTGTCGTAATGGATACTACCGATTATGCTATTCTGTCACCTCGCCCAGTAGATAGCCGTACAGTATGGATGGCTCGATTGATCCATGTAGTAGTGTATGTACTTACACTTACTTTCTCAGTGGCATTGCTACCTATTGTTTTTGTAGGAATTAAATATGGATTGGGTGCCTTGCTTCTGTTTGTGGTGTTGGTAATTCTGTCTGCTTTATTTGCCGTGTTTCTGACCAATCTGCTGTATGTGTTGTTAATACGGTTTACCAGTGAAGCTCGTTTAAAGCAGATTATTGCTTATGTGCAAATTGGCTTTACTATGGTCTTTGTGTCTGGCTATCAGATACTACCCCGGCTTATCAAAGTAGAGATGTTGCAGAGTATCTCTCTGGAAGTTGTGTGGTGGCAATATCTGGTTCCGCCTTTCTGGATGGGAGGGATTATGGATGCATTTGTCAGCAGGCATTTTGAGACTCCCTATATTGTTTTCACTTTGCTGGCTGTTGCTTTACCTATAGGAATTATTTACCTGATGAATAGTGCTGTCTCTAAAAGCTTTAGCCGGAAATTGCTGGAGATGAATGACGCCTCTGGTGATAAAAACGAAACAGGTACGACAGAGGATAGAAGCAAAAAGCCTCTTTCTGAGAGACTATCAGCAATCTTTACCCGCCATCCGCTGGAGAAAATGGGTTTTGAACTTACCTGGAAAATTACCAGTCGGGATCAGAAGTTCAAGATGCGTACCTATCCGACACTGGGTGTAATGATTCCTACTATTTTTGTATTTCTGAGAGGGCAACAACTAGGGCAAAGTGACTGGCAATACATTCTGATTTTATATGCCATGTCATTTGCTATCAACGCCTTTTATACAAACATCCAGTTCTCGGATGATTATAAAGCTACCTGGTTTTATGGCTCTGTACCTGCTGACCCGCCAGGATATATTTTGTCCGGAGCGCTAAAAGCTGTATTCATCAAGTTTATTCTTCCGGTTTATGCATTCCTGATCGCCGCTATCTTCTGGTTTTGGGGAATAGATGCACTGGCCAATGTAATTCTGGCGTTGTTCAATAACATGCTGTTTATCTGCATTTTTGCATTGATCTCTCCGAAGCGGTTTCCTTTCTCACAGGCTCCTGCTGAGGCACAACAGGCTTCGAGTATTGGTGTTGCCTTACTAATGATGATGGTAAGTACCATGATAGGATTTGCCCACTATGGATTAGCTCGTTTTCCGACTGGTATCTGGATTGCCATAGCCGTTGTAGGTGGTACAGTATTTTATTTTCTACGATTGTATAGTCAGACCACCTGGAGCCAGATACGGGCGTCTGTGATAGATTGAACCAGACGGCCTGACTTTTATGTTATCATGTTACAACAGCAAAAGACTCAATCTGGGTCTTTTTGATAAATAAACTGGAAGTTATGAAAAAACGTACCTTGGTGGTAGGTGCTTCAGACAATCCTACCCGATATGCTTACAAAGCCGCAACCATGTTGAATGAATATGGTCATCCAATTGAGTTGCTGGGATTAAAGTCAGGACAGGTAGCAGGTGCTGCTATCCAACGTGGAGAGCCGGATCTGGAATCCATCGATACGGTTACCTTATATGTGGGCACACGCAACCAGCCACCTTTGTATGATTATCTGCTGCGACTAAAACCTAAGCGGATTATTTTCAATCCGGGAACAGAGAATCCGGAATTTGCTCAGAAAGCCCGACAGCAGGGCATTGAGACGGTGCAGGGTTGTACACTGGTAATGCTTGCTACAGGACAGTTTTAGGGTATTTATATAGTTTGGATGTGAGATCAGAGCCTATACTTTTTGAGAAGTGTGTAGGCTCTGTTTAGTTATTTGAGAAATCTTCCTTCCTGAGTTTGTTTATTGTCCCTTTCAGTGTTCTTCTACAGGGCTCTTCAATTTTTGCTTGTCTTTTCCTTGATTAGTTTATAGTCACTTACTTTTCTCTTCCTGTGGCTTCTTCATTTTTTGCTTGCCCAAAAAACGAAGCAAAAAAGGGCAAAAAATTCCAAAGCTTCGCCCCGCAGGGCCAACGCTAGGCCCGCGGAATTTTTATCCTCACGCACCTACACCACCCTACACTATTGAAGTGAACATTATTTTCTTTGTATCATGTACTAATTTATAAGGAATAGCCAATAAATAGTCTAGGAGCAACTTTTAGAGGCTACAAAGAGAGTAAAGATTCCTTAAATCGCGAACCGTTGTAGCTGTGCGTTGGCAATCTTTTTGCCGCGAGGAAAGCCCCTGGCTTTGTGGGTGGGAGGTTCGGCAAAAAGTGCCCTTTTTTGCTTCGTTTTTTGGGCAAGCAAAAAATGAAGAAGCCACAGGAAGATGGATGAAAGGGATTATAAACTAATCTAGAAAAAGAGATTTCTTAAAAATTAATCGTAGTTTTTACTCTTTTTAAAAGTATAGTCATTGGTCTTCGCGATAACTCATGTATCTTTCTTTAAAACTTCGATCAGTTCGCTGAGCATCATGGCTGTGGCACCCCACACAGTTTGCCCTTCCAGATCGAAATACGGAGCCCAGAGAGAAAATCCCCGTACCTGTATTTCTTTGGCAGAGCGGCGGTTGTCATCCAACAGATCGGGGAGAGGTACTTCAATAATTTTAGCTACTTCTCGTGAATCAGGTATAAACACAGGAGCTTCGGAAGTGATGCCCACAAACGGATGTACCATAAAGTTGCTGGCTATTACCAGCAAGGGCGTTAATGCACCAAGTATCTGCACAGAGTCAGTAGGCACACCTATCTCTTCGTGCATTTCCCGCAGGGCTGTTGCTACATAGGTAGGATCGGTTTCTTCTACTTTTCCTCCTGGAAAAGCTACCTGTCCACTGTGTGTACCATCATATTCCGGCCTTACAATCAGTGGCAGATGCCATATACCCTGCTTCTGATAAAACAATATACACACTGCCCCCTGACGTGTTTTCCCGTCGGTTTTAAAGTTGAGCTGACCTGCATTTCGCAGAGAGCTTGCCATCTTTTGCTGTGCAGCTTCGCCTGGTAATACATCTGTCAGGCGTTCATGCAGATAATCAGCTAGTTGAGAGTATGTATATTGTATCACTGATTGTTTTCTGATAGATAAAGACGTTTATTATAACCTCTGAGAAACCTGCTTTACCATCTGGTTTTTCCATTCAGTGAAGGTTCCTTCTTTGATCTTCTCACGTGCCTGACCTACCAGCCACAGATAAAACGTCAGGTTATGTACACTGGCAATCTGAGCTGCCAAGTATTCCTGACTGATCAATAAATGTCGTAGATAGGCCTTGCTGTGAAATGTACTTACATATCCTCCGAGTGTTTCATCAATGGGAGAAAAATCATCTTTCCACTTTTCATTCTTGATATTGATGACTCCTTGTGTGGTAAATAACAAACCGTGTCGGGCGTTTCGGGTTGGCATTACACAGTCAAACATATCTACTCCTAATGCAATGCTTTCCAGGATATTGGCAGGTGTACCCACTCCCATCAGGTAACGTGGTTTGTCCTTAGGTAGAATGTCACATACCAGTTCGGTCATTTCGTACATCATCTCGGCAGGCTCTCCTACAGACAATCCTCCAATGGCATTCCCTTCCCGTTCAAAGGAGGCAATTACCTCGGCAGACTGCTTTCGAAGGTCTTTGTATACACTACCCTGCACAATCGGAAATAATGTCTGTTGATAGCCATATAACCCTTCTGTACTATCAAAACGGTCACAACAGCGACGTAGCCAGCGATGAGTCATATCCAGACTCTTGCGGGCATAACCATATTCGCAAGGGTAGGGAGTACATTCGTCAAACGCCATAATGATGTCAGCCCCGATAATACGCTGGATATCCATTACATATTCCGGACTAAAGATATGTTTGGAGCCATCTATGTGACTACGGAAGGTAACGCCCTCTTCCTTGATCTTACGGGTATTGGCCAGGGAATAAACCTGATATCCTCCGCTGTCTGTCAGAATAGGATGATTCCAGCCATTAAACTTATGCAAACCTCCTGCTTTCTGAAGTACGTTTAATCCGGGACGTAAATACAAATGGTAGGTGTTGCCCAGAATAATCTGAGCCTTGATGTCGTTTTCCAGTTCCCGCTGGTGTACTGCCTTCACAGAACCTACAGTTCCTACAGGCATAAAGATAGGGGTTTGAATAATGCCATGATCAGTGGTAATCTCTCCTGCACGGGCATTGCTCTGGGAATCGGTTGCTTGTATGTCAAACTTCATGTAAAATCCTTAAAAAGAGTGCAAAAATAGCATCTTTTAGAGGCATATACAACTTTTAATCAATCCTATGCTTGCTATAAGCTGAGTTGTAACTATTCAAATTCATCAAATGAAAAATGATCCAGTCTTAACTTATTCTTTATGTAAACACCTCTTATTGCTTTATAGTAAAAAGCTCCGAGATAATGTCCATGTATTTTTTCTCTTTTCCTTATTTCAGTTGTATCAAATCTTGATACCAAGTCAATATCACTTTTAGAAAATATTGTTTTATCCAGAATTTCTACATTACCTAAAGAATATCGGTAGTTAATCATGCCTTTTTTATTCCAGATACTTCCTGTAATTTGAGCAGATTGAATATCGTAACCTTCTAAAATAAATAATGTATCCTGTTTCTGATTTAGGAACTCTGCCTGTTTTTGTCTTGAAACCTGTTTATGCGTATAAAAACTATTCTTTAAGAAAGCTGCTGGTATTATTTTCTGGTTATAAATTTTACACGAAAACTGTTTTATTGTTTTTTTAGTACATGATGTTACACAAACAAAAATCAGAACGAATACGAATGCATAATTGGTTTTTGATCTTTTCATTCTATATAAAAATTGACTCAGATAGTGTCATCATTTACATTAATAGTAGTAACTGGATTACTTGCTCCATGCTGATAAGGAAGATGCGGGAGAAATAATATTACTCCCGACATGCAGTTTTACAGAACTAAAAACTGACTCAGATAGTTGCGGCTTGTCAGAATGGCCTCTTTCACATCTTCATCTGAGCCTTCATAAGCTTTGTCTTCCACTTCGATACAGACGGGTCCCCGGTAGCGTACATCGGTCAGTGCTGCAAAGAATCCACGCCAGTTTACATCACCCAGACCGGGTAGTTTTGGTGAGTGGTATTCCAGTGGATTTGCCATAATACCTACCCGATTCAGTTTGTCACGATACAGTTTTGCGTCTTTCAGGTGAATGTGATGCAGACGATGTTTGTAATCATAAATAGGGCGGGTTTCATCCATCATCTGCCAGATCATATGAGATGGATCGTAGTTAAGGCCCAATGCCTCACTAGGAATGATTTCAAACATGCGATCCCATATAGCAGGAGTAGTAGCCAGATTTTTCCCTCCAGGCCATTCGTCATTGGTGAAAAACATCGGACAGTTTTCAATACCAATTTTGATATTGTTCTCCTCTGCAACCTTGATAATAGCAGGCCATACTTCAGCAAACGTTTTCAGATTATCTGCTATGCTCTTTTGAGGATCACGTCCGATAAACGTATTCACTACCGGAATGCCTAACTTGGCTGCTCCCCGGATTATCTGTTTGATGTGTTCTCTGTAAAACTCAGCTTTTGCTGTGTCTGCATCCAATGGATTGGGATAGTAGCCTAGTCCAGAGATAAATACACCTGATTCTTTGCATTTCTGCTGGATCTGTGAAATAGCAGTCGCATCCAGTGCATTGACATCAATATGAGATACACCTGCATACCGGCGGGTGTCAGAGTTGTCTCTCGGCCAGCACATAACTTCCACACAGGCAAACCGATTGGCGGCTGCAAAGTCTATAACTTCATTGAATGAGTTATCAGCAAGAATGGCGCTTACAAAACCTAACTTTAACATAGTGATAAGTGATTTGAAATGAGAATGGCTGAAACATTGAATAAAAGTTATTCAACGGTTCAGCCATCAAACTACATATAAACTAACTTAAATTTTAACCCAAGCCTGTTTTTTGTGACTTTCGATCATTTTATCACAAAGAACCAGTTCGCGTAATCCATCGGCAAATGTAGGGAATAATGGATTTTCAGGCTGTTTACCTTGTGCTACAGCCGCGTATACTTCTTTGAACAGTTGTTTCGAACAATCTGCAAAGCCTTCGTTGTGTCCACCTGGATAGGAGATAATCTGAGCGGCTTCTTTGTATACCAGAGAAGGGTCACGCATCAGAGACTGGTTGGCTGTTTCGCGTTTACCAATCCATAGTTCGTTTGGCTTTTCAGAACACCACTCCAGATTTTGTTTAGATCCGGAAATCTCTACATTCAGGCGGTTTTTGCGTCCTGCGGCTACCTGGCTTACTGTAATTACCCCTTTGTTGCCATTGTCAAAACGTAACAATACATTTGCATGGTCTTCCGTGTTGATGGCTACTTCCTGATAGTCTTCCGGAGTCAGCATTTTACCTGAATACGTTTCTACAGGTTTCAGCGGCTTCATACGAGTTTTGTGCACTGTAGAGAAGTCGGCCAGTACTTCGGTTACATGCAGTCCGGTTACATATTCAATCAAGTCCATCAGGTGAGAGCCGATATCTGCAATAGCACGGGATTCTCCAGACTTATCTGGTTCCAGACGCCAGTTGTAGTCTGTATTCAGAAACAGCCAGTCCTGAAGATACGAACCTGTGATAGAGAAAATATCGCCCAGATCTCCTTTTTCACGCATGGTCTTCATCTGACGCACCAGCGGATAATAGCGTACATTAAAGTGAAGCGCATTTACTACACCCTTCTCACGAGCTATCTGCACTAACTCTTCTGCTTCTTTGGTACTGGTTGCCAGAGGTTTTTCGCACACTACGTTTTTGCCAGCCAGCAAAGCAGCTTTAGACATCGGATAGTGAAGGAAGTTGGGCGTACAGATGTGTACACAATTGATGTCAGGATCATTTACTACTTCCTGAAAATCTCCATACGAACGAGGGATACCCAACTGATCTGCTTTGGTTTTGGCAAGTTCGGCATTGGCTTCTGCTAAGCCTACAACTTCAACATTCGGTAAGCGGCGAAGTGCCTCAATGTGGGCAGGACCAATAAAACCTGTACCAGCAACAGCAACTTTAATTTTTTCCATGAAAGAAAGTTAGGTTTTGGATGTTTAGGGTATAGAATAGATATAAATAAAAATTAACTGCTTTTTGTTTGGGTTGCCAGAATGTGAGCCATAGTTCGTTTGGAGCTATAATCAATTCCATCATGCCGTTTTTGCCATAGAAAGGGTTTGATTTCAATGGCAGTATTAATAGATTCACTCCAATGTACTTCAAAATTGTGCTTTCTAAGTTCTGTTACAATTAACTTTCCTACCTGTTGGCATTTATCATTATCACCCTGAAAGTCTCCATATCGTATGTAAAGTTTTTGGTTATCTCCAATTGCTAGTTCCACATCTTGTGTGTGGTAATAGCAGTATCCCTCTGCTTCTATACCTTTTTCCTCCAATTCGTCATATGTAGCAGAGGCTATGTATTCTCCATCTTGTCTTGTTACTCCAGCCATATGGAGCGAGATGATCAGGCGTGTGCTAAGTGTATCGAATACTGATACTAATTTATCAAACGTAGTAGTTTGCCAATCTTTTTCTTTTTCCAACTGTTTCTCATATCGCTTCTTGACTTCTCTTTTTAGCCATTCCTCTTTTATTTTCCCATCTTCTATCTCATCATAAAAATTTAAACAAATTTCCTCCCAATCTTCAAATGCATATTTTATATACTTTTCAATATGTTCAATTATCTCTTCTTTTAATTCTTTATCCATTTGTGTAGAGTAAAATATTCTATCCTACAAACCCAACTTATCCATTTTATCTTTTTCATATTCACTGTCTTCTGTCGGATAACGGAGAGTTGATTCGAACTTTCCGGATTCCTTTGCCAGAGCCCATATCAGGCTTTCTCCTGCCGGAATATTGGTAGGTTGTTTCTGGTAAATAGCATCTGCATAGGCTTTTTCTGCATCCATGACATCCCATCCCTTATCCTTAAAGTACTGAATCAGATCATCCAGAAACAGGGCAGCTGCCAGATTATGATGCAGTAGAATCGTATGATTAATATGACGGTTCGTTAACTGATAAGATAGCGACTCATAGTATTGAGCACGATCATAGAGGTGCTCGATATAAAATGTTTTGAAGGCTTCTACGTTGGCTTGTGTATTCTGTTTCAACCGTTCCCGTAGGCGACTATCCACATACCAGTCAGAAGCGTCAATGGTGACATAGCCGTTGCGATATCCCTTCTCCTTCATAAACAATCGGAATCCATTTACTTTTTCTGCTGTATTGCCTTCTTTCAGGTAGGGAAAACGAAATAAGGGAAGATAGTTTGAGTAGGTTTTTATGATGGAATCATTCATCATAAGTTCCCACTCAAAATTTTCCAGTGTTGTCTTGTTACTGTTAAAATTGGGATGTGTAAATGTGTGATTGGCAATCCGATGGCCTGCATCATTCCAGCTCTGGAGGACATACTTGCCTTTTTGGTCTATCTTATTGGCTCCGGACGAAAAGAGAATGGCTTTCAGATTGTGTTTCTGAAGGCTTTTAAGTAATAGTGCATTCCATACCTCAAGAGTGTATCCGGGCATATCAGCTGTATTGCCATCATCGAAGGTAAACGAAATGGTAGGTTTCTGAGCAGAAGAAATATCCGAACCAGCAGTGTGTGAAGGATTGGTTGCCTTACATGCAACCAGTAAAAGTAGCACTCCAATAATGACTTGTTTTTTCATCCTGTTGAATGATTCGGCTAGTCCACAATTAACTATTTTTTTTCGTTTAGTTTGTTTTAAATGAATGCCCTTGGATACGTTTACTATTACCGGTGGCCTGTTACCCTACAAAATCTTCACTTGTATCTTGAAACAGTCTTATTATTTATCAAAAGTAGTGTTTGAGGGCGGATTCACAAAGGTTACACTGGAAAAGTTTGCTATCAGATAGAGATAGGGTTACTCTGTAGAGGCACCCGTTTCTGTTAATTGAGAAAATAAAGGCCTTACTTCTTTCAGTCGTTTGATAAATAGGTTCTTGTAGTTTTGTAAGGTAGTGAGATCTGTATAAGTGGTCTTTCTATTCAGGAAAACAGACATTTCCGGAAGAAAATCTATGATATCCTCTTTGGTATATAATTCTTTATTTTCAAGAAGTCCCAAGGCTTGCCCTAACTGAAAGGCTATGGTTTTCCAGCAATCCTGAGGATCGTTTTTGTGAAATTCCGTCCATTGTGTTATGTCGAGGTTTTCCAATACAGGTAACTTCACATCCAGATCTCCTTGTAATGCCAGTTTTATATCTGAACGAATAGCAGTTCGTGTATAAAAAGAAAGAATGGTACGACAGGCGCGAAGCATTTTTAGTTGCCAGTTGCGTTCTACCGCACGTGTAATCAATAAGGGATAAAATTGTTGATGCAGGGAATAGGTATATAATACAGAATTATTCAGTTCATCAGGAGTACCTTTGTGAACAGCCGTAATGATTCCGTTTTCGAGAATAGCTATATTAGTGTTTATCTTCTTGACAGGCAGGTTTCTGGTATTGAAAAAAGTCTCAAGATATTGGGTCTGCTGATTACAGAAGTCCTGGTTTTCTTTAGTAGTTCCTAATCGATTGGTAAAAACAACCACATCATAGTCTACTGAACTGTGAGATCCAAAAATATAGAATGGATAGTCCATAACAGAAGGTATACAAAAATACGGGTAAATTTGACAATAATTAATGCAAAAATACCCACATTACAGAACCTCCTTTTTTATTTGTCCTCTTTCTGTCTCCAGTCAATGGTAAGGCCTACTGATGCAAAATCCAGCCAGGACGATATATAGACATTATCTCCACGGGTTCCACCCTGAATGACCCGATAACCAGCTTTGGCGGAAACAATAGGCGTAAAGCGATAGCCAATGCCAGCAAATACATCAAATGCTTGTCCTGCATTGGCATAACTTCCATCAGCCTCTGATAAAATCAAAAGTCTACGAGTAGGATTCCACCAGAGATCATAGTGCAGCAGTGGCACTATACCCCGATTATCATACGCCGTATTGGTTGTTGGATTTTGTAATCTGACGGATGCATTTCGTAAAAGGGCTGTTGCTCCCACTCCTAACTGAAACCGATTGGAATGTATAATCTCATAAGCATATGTAAAGCGGTAGGTATCAAACATGAACGTACCTTCTGTGTTTTTGCCCTGTTGATAAAGTTCTCCATTGTAGGATACGTTTTTGTCCAGCGTTCCATCCGATTTTACAGATAGCGGAGCCGCCAGAAGAGAGATTTTATGCCGTTTACCGAGGGTATAACCAAGCCGTACCCTATAAAACCATGCTTTTTGTAGTTGAAGATCTTTAGTGAGATCAATCTGAGTACCTGTCTTTCCGGGTGCCCTTACCTGATTGTAGGGACTAGAGAATACAATGCCTGTTTCAAGATCTGCAAAGAACTGACCATAACTGAACGACCAGATAGAAGGTAGTAGCAGAAGTAAAAAAAATAATACCTTGGCTTTCATGTGATTATGGGGTAAAAAGTTAAAAGTATCAAGGCAAAATGCATGCCTTGATACTAACATAAGCCTTAGTAGTGCAGAATATTTTGTAGAAATAGTAAAACGCTAATGCAGAAATAAAGATTAATGTCTAATACTATTAATTCAGGGCCAAACGGATGATTGAATCAGTATCTTTTCTCACTCCTTTAGTTGGCCTTAACCTGAAACGTATTGATAATAGGAGATAAGGTAGGATTACACTGGTAGGAAGACCAACTGCTATCTTTATAGATTTCTACAATACGATATCCTTTATAGGTTGTTCCCCAGTTTCCCCCAAAATGTCCGTCAAAGAAAAAGTGTTTGCCTCCATTTACTTTATGATCATCAATTTCATGGTCATGTCCATGAAAAACAGCTGCCAGGTTTGGCGTTTTTTCCAGAATTTCCTGTACAGGAACACAGTCAACACCGCTGTCTGTCCACTTTTTATTGGGAGGAATGTGCATGAATACAAAGATCCATTTTTTGGCTGCATGTTTCTGTAACGTTTTTTCCAGCCAAGCTGCATCTGCACAGAGATATTCTCCTTTTTCGTTTGAGGTATCAGCTAGTACAAACGCATAATCGCCTGCTACAAAGTCATGATTGGGTACATACCCCCAGGTTTGTTTCCAGGTGTCTTCACTTACTCTGTCATGATTGCCCCGTGTGACATAATAGGGTACCGGCAACTGATTAAAGGATGATTTTACTTTTGGAATAAATACAGGGTCATCATGAAACAGATCTCCATTGATAAAAATAAGATCCAGCCCCTTTTTCGCTTTTTCGCCTTTTAGCCACTTGTTCAGATTCGAAAAGTCTGCTTCATAGCTTGTATCCGGTTGGCCATAATGCCCATCCGAAGCTACTGCAAACCGGAATACAGGCTGATTATCTTTTTCCAATGAAAATCTAAAGGGCTTAGACCAGGAAATGGAAAGACCGAGAAAGGAAGTCTGAAGGAAGGTGCGACGTTTCATAAAGTATTGCTATGCACAAAGAGCAACAAAGGTAGAAAGCCAGGCAGAAAAAGACTATACTCTATTGGTTTTCTGGTAAAAAATAACATTTGCATAATGATTAGATACCAGATTGTAAAACTGAACTTTGGATTGAATCTCAAAAGTGTATGGATTATTTATAGGCGTTAAGATTATTTAGAGAAAATCTAAATAAAAATTGTATTTCACTGAGAGCTACTATACTTTTGCCTTCTTTAGAAATACTCTAAATAAAACACCATACATATGACCAAGTTTACCACCCGTTGTTTGATCGTGGTTTGTACTCTTTTAGCGTTTTCCTGCAAAAAAGATGATGAACCATCTACAGAATCTCTTGAAAAAGAAGTTGTTTCAAATTATGCTGCTATTGTGTATGCTTCCTATGAAGATAGCTACAACACAGCCGTAACTCTCCAGCAAAAGATCAATGCCTTTGTAGCTGCTCCTTCTGCCGCAGGTCTGGAAGAATGCAAAGCTGCATGGAAAGCTGCTCGTATTCCATATGGGCAAACAGAAGCTTACCGTTTTTACGGTGGTCCTATCGATGATGCAAACGGACCTGAAGGATTGATTAACTCTTGGCCTCTTGATGAAGCATATATTGATTATGTAAAGGATTCACCTGATGCTGGTTTGATCAATAACAGCAGTGTGGAAATTACAAAAGAAGTAATTGAAGCAAAGAATCAGACTGGCGGAGATACAGATGAGCAAAGCGAAGTAAATGTTGCGACTGGTTATCATGCGATTGAGTTTTTGCTATGGGGACAGGATTTTAATGCCAATGGCCCAGGTGACAGACCCTATACGGATTATGTAACAGGTGGTACTGCTAAAAATCAGGCGCGTCGTGGACAATACCTGAAAGTAATAGCTGAACTGCTGGTTGAAGATCTGGCGTATGTAAAAGATCTGTGGGCTGAAGATGGGGCTTATCGCAAAACATTTACGTCTCAGATGACTGTAAAAACGGCTCTGTCTGACGTTTTTACAGGTCTTAGCGAGCTAAGCAATGATGAACTTGCCGGAGAACGTATGCTGGTTGCTATTTCTGAAGAAGATCCAACCAAACGTCAGGAGCATGAGCATTCGTGTTTCAGTGATAATACGCACATTGATATTCAAATGAATTTCAAAGGAGTGAAAAATGTGTACTATGGTACCTATACACGGGTAGATGGTACAGTAGTGAAAGGCCGCAGTATTGCAGAAGTTCTTGCCAAACAGGATAAAGAACGTGCGTCAGCATTGGATGCTACTTTCACAGCTACAGAAACCAAAATACTCGCTATTCCAGCGCCTTTTGATCAGGCCATCATCAATAATGTAGATAAAATTCAAGCAGCAGCAGCCAGCTTAAAAACATTAAGTGAAGAATTACTGGATGGAGCATTTGCCTTAGGTATAAATTAATAATGGAATAATTGCATGAACAGTGACCCCCGTACACTCAGTGCGGGGGTTTTGTAGTAGAAACATAGAAGAATTCAAGGATCTTCTGCGTAATGTACTCAGAAAATTCCTTCCGGATACAATAGACAGTATCAAAAAATGCGAACCCCGTTTTGTATAAAAAGCTATCAGATCATTCTAGGGATGCTTGCTGGTAGTATGTTATGTGTGAGTGCGTGTAAATCGACTGAAACTGATATTCAGCGAGCTTCTGCAGAAGACAAGGAACAGTATTCAGGAGGTGATAATTTAACATCCAATGATTTATCTGATAATGCGTTTGGTAAGCAGGCAAATAACATCACCTTTGATGAAGGTGTATTATTTGTAGTGGGTAATTCCTTATTTCAATCCAACTGGGTGACAGCCCCTTCTTCTGTAACCTCTTTAGATGGCCTGGGGCCACTGATGAACCAGTCGTCCTGTGGTGGATGTCATTTCAAAGATGGCAGAGCAAAACCTCCTGCTACTGAAACAGCTACGTTAAATGGACTCTTATTTCGTCTGAGTATTCCTGGCACAGGCGTGCATGGTGAGCCTGTTCATGATCCGGTTTATGGTGAACAATTACAGGATAAAGCTATTTTAGGTGTAACACCTGAAAGTAGTGTCCGGGTTACTTATCAACCTGTCAGCGGACAATATGCAGATGGAACTACCTATACACTACAAAAGCCTGTATACGAATTGTATAATCCCAATTTTGGGAGTTTTCATGCAGGATTGATGGTTTCTCCCCGTATTGCACAGCAGATACCTGGTTTGGGTTTGCTGGAAGCAGTATCAGAGCAGACAATCCTTTCCTTTGCCGATGAAACAGATAAGAATAAGGATGGTATCTCCGGACGCCCTAATTATGTGTGGGATGTAGTCAATAACAAAACTTCCTTAGGTCGGTTTGGCTGGAAAGCCAATGTGGCAACTATTAAACAGCAAACTGCAGGAGCCTTACAGGGTGATATGGGTATTACGAGTTCTGTTTTTCCTGCTAGTGGACTAAGTGAATCACAGGATGAACTCTACAGTTCCCTTCCCAATGGAGGCTCACCTGAGATCTCTGATGAGCAGCTTAATAAAATTATCTTTTATGTACAGACTTTATCAGTACCTGTGCGTCGTGACTGGACAGATAAAGATATATTAAGAGGTAAGTATCTGTTTTCACAACTCAACTGTTCGGGATGCCATATCCCCAAAATGCAGACTGCCGGGACACATACAGTGTCTGTGCTGAATAACCAGACTATACGGCCTTATACTGATATGCTCCTGCATGATATGGGTGAGGGGCTGGCTGATAACCGCCCTGACTTTCTGGCTAATGGACAGGAATGGCGTACTCCTCCGCTGTGGGGCATTGGTATGGTGAAAACGGTAAATAAACATACCAACTTTCTGCATGATGGCAGAGCCTTTAGCCTGGAAGAAGCTATACTCTGGCATGGTGGTGAAGCAGAAAAGTCTGCTACTGACTTTAAAAAACTATCTGCTACAGACCGGGCCAGTCTGATTAAGTTTCTGGAAAGTTTATAAATCAACTATAGTATTGATCACTACTGCTTTTGATATGAAAATACATAAAATACTCCTGAATCTGATTGTTGTATTTGTTGGTGCAACAGGGTTTATTGCCTGTGATTCTGAAAAAAGTTCTTCCGACTCATTTGATCGTAAGACGATGTTGCAGGTCTATGCCGACAGCCTGATTGTACCTGCCTTTACCGATCTGCAAACCAAAACGAATGCATTGCAAACAGCTGCTACAACATTTGTAACTACACCAACCACCGATAATCTGACCACTTTGCAGCAGGCATGGGAAACTGCTTTTATTGCCTGGCAATATGCCAATGCCTATAACATAGGCCCTGCGGATGAAGAAGGTACACGTCGGAAATTGTCAGAGGAGATTGGCATTTTTCCTGTAAATACTTCCTCCATTGAAAGTAAAATATCAGCTGGAAATACAAGTATGACAGATGTAACACGGGATACACGTGGTTTTCTGACAGTGGAATACCTGATCTTTAATCTGCAAAATGACAATGCCTCTATTGTAACACAATACCAGAATTCTACTTCCAGAGGTAATTACCTGCAGGCAGTGATTACAAACCTGAAAAGCCAGATAGATGGAGTTGTTACAGCCTGGGCAGGTAATTATAAAACTACTTTTGTAACGAATGATGGAATTAAGGTTGGTAGCAGCATGTCTGCTCTGTACAATAACTTTGTACAAAGCTATGAAACCATTAAAAATGGAAAAGTGGGTTTGCCCTTAGGCAAAATGGTGGATAAGGCCTATCCTGAAAAGGTGGAAGCATATTACAGTGGCAAATCGCTGGAAATGATCAAACACCACTTGAAGGCTATGGAGAATATCTGGAAGGGAAGAACCAAAAACGGAACAGATATTATTGGCTTTAAAGAATATCTGGCTAGTGTGGATGGAGGTAACGCTTTGAATACAACAATTGAAAGTCAGCTTACAGCGATTAACAATGCGCTGACTGCCGTTCCTACGAATGCAACACTGGCATCCCAGATTAAAACAAACCCAGCTCCGATAGATACGTTGTATACTGAACTTCAGAAAAATGTAGCGCACATTAAATCTGAAATGGCTGTGTTATTAGGGATCTCTATTACATTCACCAGTGGCGATGGTGATTAATGACCTGTAAATCTTCTTCACAAAATATGATTCATCCCCAAACTTTGAGGAAAAAATTTGGATGAAATACATCAAGAATTAAATAAAGGTATTACAAACAGAGTAAAGATTCCTTTAATCGTGGTAGGTCGTACAGGTGCGTTGGCTTTCTTTCTGCCGCGAGGAAAGCCCATGGCTTTGTGCGGGGGGAGGTTCGGCAGAAAGTGCCCTTTTTTGCTTCGTTTTTTGGGCAAGCAAAAAATGAAGAAGCCTAGAGAAGAGGGATGATTAGGAAGTTGAGAAAAAATAAGGAAGAAAGACTTGCCGAAACAAAACTAGGACCTAAACTTTTCTCAAAAACAGGCTCTGGTTTGTAAAATAAATATACTCCAATATTTGGGATGACTCACGTTTTCGTGTTTTGTAGAAAGATGGAACTGCTTGAGGATAGAACGAATCAAATAACACTACGAAAGACTTGGATTGGTGCCCTGACGGAGGCATGCTTTAAGCCTGTATCACCTGCACCACTGATCACCTTTCGGATTGTATTTGGCGCACTGCTGGCTTTTAGTACCATTCGATTTATATGGATGGGGTGGATAGATACGCATTATAGTCAACCTGTTTTCCATTTCACCTATTATGGATTTAGATGGATACCCGTTTTTTCCGCTCCAGTTTTGTATGTAGTTCATGTATTGATGGTAATAAGTGCCATTGGAGTGATGCTGGGCTTTTGTTATCGTTTATCCGCAGTGATGCTCTTTCTGACGTTTGTCTATACAGAACTCATAGATCTGACCTATTATCTTAATCATTATTACTTTGTCAGCCTGGTTTGTTTTTTGCTGATCTGGTTGCCTGCCAATCACTATTTTTCAATTGATCACTGGTTATCAAACAGAAAAGCAAAACTTTCTGGAATGCCTCTAATACCAGTCTGGACAATCGGTATCCTCAGGTTTCAGCTGGTTATCGTGTATTTGTATGCAGGCTTAGCCAAAATTAACTATGATTGGCTGATTGACGCAATGCCACTGAAACTTTGGTTACCTGTAAACGATACATTGCCTCTGATTGGACCTGTTTTTACATGGAAAATTACTGCTTATGCTTTTAGTTGGATAGGTATGCTGTATGATTGTGCCATACCTTTTTTATTGCTGAACAAGAGGACTCGTGTAGTTGGATATGGGTTTGTCATAGTGTTTCATATATTTACCTGGATTTTATTTCCAATTGGAGTATTCCCCTGGGTGATGATAGGGGCTACATTGATTTTCTTTTCTGCTAACTGGCATCAGAAATTTTTGTCTATTGCTAGTACTGTTACACTGCCAACATATACTTTAGGATTTGTAACAGATAGGAAAAGATATGTTACCCTTGTATCTGTAGTGCTTTTCTGCTTGTTTCAGATTGTCTTTCCCTGGCGGTATCTGCTGTATCCGGGTAATTTGTTCTGGACAGAAGAGGGTTTCCGTTTTTCCTGGCGGGTGATGTTAATGGAAAAATCAGGTGTGGCTACTTTCTATGTAAAGGATATCCAAACAGGACGAGAAATAGAGGTGCAAAACCGAAACTATTTAAACGAGTTTCAGGAGAGACAGATGTCTGCACAGCCAGACTTTATACTACAGTTTGCCCATTTTCTTGCTAGTCAATATGAGCAGAAGGGGTTTAAACAACCACAAGTCAGAGCAGAAGTCTATGTGACTCTCAATGGAAAGCCCAGTCGGTTATTAATTGATCCCCATACAGATCTCACAAAGATTCAGGATGGCTGGGAGGCCAAAAGCTGGATCTTACCAGATCAATAAAAACTATCCTTCGGTATAAATATTATTTAAATTCTATGTATCAGAATTATCCACTTTGTTTATATGTCTTTACGTTTTCCTCTCTGTCTGATCGGTTTTATCTTGTTTCTTTGTAATGTCTATGCTCAACGTGCTACACTTTCGGGACAGGTACAAACCTCGGATAGTAAGCCTATTGCAGACGCTGTAGTAACCTTGAAAGGAACTAAATACTATGTCCGGACATCTGCAGACGGAGCTTTTGTCCTGAAAGATATCCCATATGGTTCCTATACACTTGTTGCTTTTTCGTATGGAAAGGAATTACTTGAAAAACCTATTATTGTCTCAAGTTCGGAGCTAACAGTTGACTTTATATTAGGGGATCTAAATAAAGAACTGGATGAAGTGGTCGTACAGTCCGAACGGGAAAGGACTTTTGGCATTACCCGAATGAAAGCTGTAGAGAACTTTGGGATTTATGAAGGGAAAAAGACAGAGGTGGTAGTCATGAAAGATATTACGGCTAACCTGGCAACCAACAACCCTCGTCAGGTATTTGCCAGAGTGCCTAGCCTGAATATCTGGGAAATGGATAGAGCCGGACTCCAGTTAAGTATTGGAGCACGAGGACTTAACCCTAACCGAACAGCTAATTTTAATACCCGACAAAACGGCTATGATATTGCGGCTGAATCGATTGGCTATCCTGAAAGTTATTATACCCCTCCAATGGAAGCACTGGAACGTATTGAGGTAGTACGAGGTGCTGCCTCCCTGCAATACGGACCACAGTTTGGAGGGATGGTAAATTTTGTCATGAAAAAGCCTGCAGCCAAACCTTTTGAGTTTGTTACTCGTCAGACCGTAGGTTCCTGGAAGTTTTTTAACTCATTCAACAGCATTTCAGGTACCTATAAAAAACTGGGCTATTACGGTTTTTATCAGTACAAAATGGGAGATGGCTGGCGACCTAATGCCGATTTTACACAACATACAGCTTATATTGCCTTACCATTACAGCTCTCTGAGAAGTTAAAGATTACATCAGAGTATACCTATATGACCTATCTGGCACATCAGCCGGGAGGATTAACAGACAAAGAGTTTGAAGAAGATCCCCGCCAATCCAAGCGGGCACGTAACTGGATGCGTGTCAACTGGAACCTGGTTGCAGTAAGTGCAGAATATAAACTATCTGATCAGACACAACTCAACTGGCGTAACTTTCTTAATTTATCGAGTCGTGATGCTGTAGGTAATCTGGAACGTATCAATAGTTATGATGATCCTTCCTCCAACCGTACATTGATAGCCGATGAATTTAAGAATGTGGGTTCTGAGTTGCGTATGTTGCATCAGTATAGGCTTGGTGGACAGCAAAATCATTTACTGGTGGGAGCCAGATTTTACAGAAGTTATAATCTGAAACAGCAAGGAGACGCCAATAATGCCTCTACACCAGATTTTTACTTCCTGAATCCGGATAACCTGGAAAATTCAGACTATACTTTCCATAATACCAATGTGGCTCTGTTTGCTGAGAATATTTTTACTATTACAGATAAATTCAGCATTACACCTGGAATTCGCTGGGAGTTCATCAGTACAAACTATACTGGGTATTATAAAAGAAGAGTATTTGATACAGCAGACAATCTGGTTTATGAAGAGCGTAAGGACGAAACCCGAAAAGTGCCACGTAATTTTGTGTTGTTGGGAATAGGATTTAGCTACAAGAAAAACAACTCTACAGAATACTATGCTAACTTCTCTCAGAACTACCGGGCAGTGACTTTTTCGGATGTTCGTATAAACAATCCAAGCATTTCAATAGACTCAACCATTAAAGATGAGAGAGGATACAATGCAGATCTGGGAATTCGGGGTAATCTTGAAGGCTGGTTTAACTATGATGTGAGCCTGTTTTACATGCGTTACAATAACCGGATAGATTTGGTGCCGCAAACGGACAGCATACTTTTTATCGAACGACGTTTCCGAACAAACATAGGTACATCCCGACATATTGGAGCAGAGATATTTGCTGAGGTCAATTTGTGGAAGTTTCTGAGTTCTTCCAGTATAGATAGAAGATTGACAGTATTTGGAGCTATGACCTTGGCTGATGCACGATATGTGATGATCAGAGAGGAAGTAAAAAAGGATATTTCAGCAGAAGTTAAAAAAAATAATTTTGTCGCTTTTGCTCCTCGGTTGATTGGTCGGGGAGGACTTACTTTTGGCTGGAAAAACTGGAAGGCAATCTATCAGGCGTCTTACACGAGTCTACAGTATTCGGATGCTGCCAACAGTGATAGCAACCGGGAGGCAACAGCTACACTTGCTCCTATTTATAGCTATTATGTGATGGACTTGTCCTTATCCTATCGATATAAGTTTTTGGTGTTTGAAGGTAGTGTAAATAACCTGACCAATCATGCTTATTTTACCCGTCGGGCAGATAGTTATCCCGGACCCGGTATTATCCCTGCTGATGGGCGAAGCTTCTATCTGACCGTACAGGCCCGATTCTGATTATCGCTCAAGAGTATCGAAATACTGAAAGTTTAAAAAATCGACTGGAGTTCCGGTTGCTGGTAAGAATAACCGGAACTCCAGTCAAACAGAATTTTGACCTAAACTCCGGTCAAACTCAAAAGTGAACAGAGTTTAGGTCAAAATAAAAATTGACCATTATTCGAATATTTCTCGAAAGTGATCGGTATTCCGGTCAAAAGCAGAAATGATCAGAATACTGGTCATTTTCTATTTTAGTCTGCAAACTTTTTTATCTGTCTTTCCTTGGGATTTTGAACATTATAGGAATAAAGAAAAGCCCCAAGGTTCTGAAAAGAAGTCCTGGGGCTTTTCTTTATTCCTATAAATAGACAATACTTATTCCCACTCAGTATGGAAAATGCCTTCTCTGTCGAGACGTTCGTACGTATGTGAGCCAAAGAAGTCACGTTGAGCCTGAATCAGGTTAGATGGCAGACGTCCACTACGATAGGCATCGAAGTATGACAAACAAGCTGCCAGTGCAGGAACCGGGATGCCACTGGTAACACCATAACTAATTACCTGGCGGGTAGCAGCCTGAACAGCATTTACTTCCTTCGCTGTTGTTTCGTCCAGTAACAGGTTAGCCAGATCAGGCGTTTTGCTGTATGCCTGACGGATATGTTCCAGTAATCCAGCCCGGATGATACAACCACCACGCCAGATACGGGCTACTGTTTCCAGTTCCAGACCATATTTATATTCTTCAGAGGCAGTAGTCAATTGAGCTAATCCTTGTGCATAGGTAATAATGTAGGCAAAGTAAAGAGCCTGTTCGATCTGATCTACAACTGCTTTCTTATCTCCACTGATAGCAGAAGTAGTACCATACAGTTTTTCTGCCTGTACCCGTTCTTCTTTCAGAGCTGACAATTCACGCATGGTTACTGCCATATCGATAGTAGGTACAGGAGTGCCCAGATCCATCGCATTCTGAGACGTCCATTTTCCAGTACCTTTTTGTTTGGCACGATCCAGAATCGCATCTACCAGTTTGCCAGATGCCAGCGTATCATCTGTAGTAAAGATGGAGGCTGTAATTTCGATCAGGAAAGACTGAAGGCGTTGGGTATTCCAGCGAGCATATACTTCGTGTAATTCTTCGTTGGTAAGTCCCAGCCCCCGTTTCATCAGATCGTAGGTTTCAGAGATCAACTGCATCAGACCATACTCAATCCCGTTGTGTACCATCTTTACATAGTTACCAGCCGAGCCGGAACCCAGATAGGCTACACAAGGATCTCCGTTTACTTTTGCAGATACGGCTTCCAGAATAGGTTGCACAATACCATACGCATCTTTAGGGCCACCCGGCATGATACTTGGACCGAAACGAGCACCTTTAGATCCGCCAGAAACACCAATACCCATAAAATGAATTCCTTTTTCACTCAGGTATTTTTCACGGCGGTTGGTATCTGTATAAAACGAGTTACCTCCATCAATGAGCAGATCGCCTTTATCCAGTAAAGGAAGCAGGTCTTCAATTACTGCATCTACAGGGCCACCTGCAGGTACCAGCAGCATAATTGTTCGCGGACTTTTCAGGGATGATACAAATTCCTGTTTGGAAGTTGTTCCTTTTACAGGTTTGCCTGAACCTTCCTGATGCAGGGCGGTTGATTTGGCTGTATCAGTATCCAGGCCAATGGCTGAAAATCCATGATCGGCAACGTTTAAAATAAAGTTTCTACCCATCACGCCTAACCCTACCATTCCGAAGTCATACTGCTGTGACATATCTTAATTGAATAATTATGGATGAAAAAAATAAAACAGTGTAATTAGAAAACATATGAACGGTTTATTGCCTCCTTTGATTCAACTTTACCTATTAATAAATATTCTTTTGGTTAAGTGCAAAAAGATAAGGTAGAGTCAAACCGAAAATCATTTCAATCCCCAGGTTGGTGTTATCACCAACCTGCATGAAGGAAAGCAACTCGTTGGTGATAACACCAACGACAGGCAGAAACCTCAAATTATTTTTCCAGTTGCTTGACCTTATTCAGTCGGCGTTCATGACGCTCTTCTCCTGAATAGGTTGCTTTCAGAAATGCTTCTGTAATTTCCCAGGCAAGATTTTCTCCGACTACCCTTCCTCCAATACAGATCATATTCATATCATCATGTTCTACTCCCTGATGGGCTGAATATGTTTCGGTAATCAGTGCAGCGCGTATTCCTTTGACCTTATTGGCGGTAAAGCAGGCACCTACACCACTACCACATAATACCACACCCTTGTCGACCTGTTTGGCAGCTACGGCCTGAGCCAGTGGCACTGTAAAATCAGGATAGTCATCGGCAGCATCATATTTTGTAGCGCCAAAGTCAGTGACTTCGTATCCAAGAGACTGGATTTTTGCCTTCAATTTCTCTTTTAGTTCAAATCCACCGTGATCGGCAGCGATTCCTATTTTCATTTTACAAAAACTTTACAGATAAAAACTTTAGATATATAGGTGCAATAAAAAACATGTTTGTTACCTTAGCTGCACAATTAAACTATATAATGGTGTGTTTTAAAGGCAGTAACAACCCACAACATCTGTACTAAAACGCTCCACACCCCAAATCTAAGAAAATGAAACAGACAGACAATCACATTCTAGTCATTTTTGGAGCGTCTGGAGACTTAACCGAACGCAAACTGATTCCGGCTATTTATAATCTGTATTGCAGGTCATTTTTACCAGAGAAGTTTGCGGTATTGGGTGTCAGTCGCACCAAATTTACAGACGAAGAATATCGAAAAAAAGTTATTCTTGAAAACAAACACCTAAAGGACAATGGATCAGCAGACAAGCAAGCTGCTTTTTCTGAAAAGATTCATTACCATGCCATGGAGACCAGCGATCCGAATGCCTATGGCTCTCTCAAAGATCGTCTGACACAATTAGATATCTCCGGCAATTACATTTTTTACCTATCTACCCCACCTAGTTTGTATGAGGTAGTTTCCAGAAGTTTGTCTAATGTGGGGCTAAGCAATGAAGAGGATGGATGGAAACGTATTATTATCGAAAAGCCATTTGGGTATGATTTGAAAACGGCACTGGAGCTAAACAAGCAATTGTTATCTTACTTTGCAGAGCCACAAATTTATCGTATTGATCATTACCTGGGTAAAGAAACCGTTCAGAACCTGTTGATCACGCGTTTTGCCAACAGCATTTTTGAACCGCTGTGGAATCGTAACTTTATTCATCACGTAGAAATTACTGCGGCTGAGACCGTTGGGGTAGAGAAGAGGGGTGGATATTACGATGGTTCAGGTGCTATGCGTGATATGATCCAAAACCACCTGTTGCAATTGGCAGCTTTGGTGGCAATGGAGCCTCCGGTACAGGCCACAGAAGTTGCTATACGTAACGAACGGATGAAATTATTCCAGTCTCTGCGTCCATTGTCTCCTGAGGATATTGAGAAAAATGTAATCCGGGGACAATATACCAGTGCCACTATTCATGGTGAAACTGTTCCCGGCTATCGGGAAGAAGAAGGGGTTTCGCCTGAATCCCGTACGGAGACCTATGTTGCCATGAAATTCTTTATTGACAACTGGCGTTGGTCGGGGGTACCATTTTATATCCGTACCGGTAAACGCATGCCTACACGGGTGACAGAGATCGTTATCCATTTTAATCCGACTCCGCACCACCTGTTTGTTAAAAATACAGGCGTGATGAACCAGGATAACATGCTCATTATTCGTATTCAGCCAGATGAGGGTATGCTATTGAAGTTTGCCATGAAGATTCCAGGTGAAGGATTGCGGGTAACAGATGTAGATATGGACTTCCATTACAAAGATCTGGCAGATACCTATATTCCGGAGGCTTACGAACGACTACTCCTTGACTGTATACAGGGCGATGCTACACTGTATGCCCGTGGAGATGCTGTTGAAGCTGCCTGGCAGTTTATCGATCCGATTCTGAAAGCATGGGAAACCAATCCGAATATCAAGATGTATGGATATCCGGCCGGAACCTGGGGACCTGAAAATGCTGATGATCTGGTAGAAGGCAAACACAAAAATATTACGTGGCGATATCCATGTAAAAACCTGTCTAACGACGGAATTTACTGTGAATTATAAGTATAGTATACAACATCTGGCTTTTGTAATGTCAGATGTTGTTGTTTCTGCTCCTGGTAATAATGACACCACAATCTTTTAATTGTGTGGTATACTTATTTTTAGTTGTAATTCATACGATTTATAACCTGCCATTTTTAACCTGTGATTGATATGACGCCCAACATTCAGATTTACGATACTTCGGGAGAGCTTGTAGAAGCTTTATCACGCCAGATTGCCAGTCTGGCTAATCAGAAAGACACTTTTTATCTGGCTGTATCTGGTGGAAAAACCCCCGTATATCTATTCGATCATCTCGCAACCCACTACAAAGACTCTATCAACTGGCAAAAGGTGAAAATCTTTTGGGTGGATGAACGTTGTGTAGCACCAACCCATGAGGAAAGTAACTTTCTGATGGCACAAAAACATTTATTAGAGCCTTTAGCTATTCCCGAATCCAATATATTTCGGATGCATGGAGAGTTAGATGCCTATAATGAAGCTATACGCTATGAACGCACTATCAGAGAAGTAGTGCCTTCTGTAAATCAGGTTCCTCAGTTTGATCTGGTTTTACTGGGAATGGGTTCGGACGGACACACTGCTTCCTTGTTTCCTGACAGAATAGATCTTATAGACTCTGATAATCTGTGTACGATTGCCAAACATCCTCAGTCCGGTCAATTACGGGTTTCTTTTACGATGAAGCTGATCAATCATGCCAGTCATGTAGCCTTCCTGGTGACAGGTGCTGATAAGGCAACAAAGGTTGAAGAGATTCTGGGTGAGAAACCAGAAGCAGACATGTATCCGGCTGCCTATGTAAATCCTCAAAGTGGTAATTTGTACTGGTATCTGGATAAAGCTGCTGCTGATGACTGGGAAAAGAAAAATATCCTGGCCAAAGCAACCCGTGCTTAATGAAATACTCTAAAATCAGAAAAGATAGAAGGACATGTTTTACTACATGTCCTTTTTTATTTTGCAACTGTGTGGATAGTAGTTTATCTATGGTAAAATGTAGAGTCTATTAATCGATGTTCTAACGGAAAACTCGGTTTTTTTGACATGAAGTTCTTATAAAAGGCAGCTTTTTTACTTTGTTTTCTGCTGATATTTTCGGCTTTGAATGGCATGTAAGATTTTTGTTATTTTTTTTCGGTTACATTTTTTTCTTCCAAAATAGCTCTTCAAAAAGAGGCACCGACCAAATCGTTACATAAAAAAAGCTTAGAAAAATGAGTAAGAATTGTTTTGTAAAGAACATGCAAAATAAAGTGTTCATAGAGAGGATTGTAGGATAAGAATAGCAGAAGTGGCGGGAAACTTGGTTTTTTGGGAAATAAAAAACCCTTTTTGTAGAGCAAAAAGGGTTTCCTAAACAAAATAAGTGTTAAACAGGTGTATGAATAATCTTTGTTATTCTAAATCTTAATACTACTCATGTAAGAAAAGGTAACCGAGATTTAGAAAAAAAAATGATTTTTTTTTCAAGTGCCCAATCAGACCTATAATTGAGCGTATGGACTTTTCTTCTTTATACATTTTGGCACGGCTGTTTTCAATAATCTGCACACTCCAATCAGATACTGTCTCTATACTGACACCTATCTTGAGTAAAGCTACTATTTCCAGATTCAGTCTATTTTCTTTCAGTCGAAAATGTACCTATATATTCCAATTCCATACCTGATGGTAAATGCTAACTGGCTTATATATGCAAGATCCCATTTTTGAGAAGATGGTTGCAAGGAAGATTAGCATTTTAACTAATATTAACTATCGTTAACACTTCTTAACACTAGGAGGCTCCTTTAAGTTGAGTCAACAGTCGCTGAGCATCTGCATTTGCCTTGTCTAACTGGATGGCTTTTTCAAGATAACTCTTTGCAGAAGATTTGTTTTGATTTAGTAATACGGCTTTGGCGAGCAGATAATTTGTGTAAGACGATTCCGGATACTGTTTCAAAATTTTTTGACCCAGATCTATACTTTCTGCTGATTTTTGCAGATCTATCAGAATGCTAATGGCATTGTTCCAGTCTGCCAGCGTAAAGGTGGTTTCATCCAGCAGCAGTTTTATTTCGGGTGCATGACGCAGACAATAGAAGGCTGGAAGATTTTCTTTCCAGTAAGGATTCTCTTTGATGGCTTTACTAATGATAGAGATAGCCTTCTTTTCATCATTAAGCAGGAGATAGGCTTTGGCTAGCTTGCCATACATACCATTCCATCCTTCAATCATTGGCTCAGCCTGGCTTAATAATAATTTACCTCTGGCAATATTTTTCGTTCGGATGGCAAACATCGCCTGATTGAGCCGAATCCTCCCATAGTGATAGTTTAGTAATTTTTGGAGGTCTTCAAATGGCTGTACAGAATGATCCACTCGCAGGTCTATCTGATTAAACCATTCGTTTTTCTCTCCTTTCACAACCAAAGCAGTTGATTGTTTGCCATTGATCTGACCGCCTGCCTTTTGTCCTGCTATGAGGCTTTGCAGCAATCTTTCCGCTAATGTGCCTTGTGAAGTCCGGAATGTTTCTGCCATACTGGTAAGCACATTGTCTGCCAGTTGATTACCCATTACTACAAAGCTTTCGCCTGTCAGGTGTCCTGCTTTTCCTTTCCAGTATTTTAAGGAAGAACCAGTCATTACATACACGTGGCCTTTTCCATCAATACCTGCCACCTGTCTGTAATCGGCTAATGAGTCAGTAGAGACGGTAGATACAATGGCTTGCTCAATGGTTTTTCCTTGTTGCAGCTGTTTAAAGCCATTGATGGCATACAACGGTTCGGTCTCTGCAATAACTGAAAACGCTCCCAAGCCAGGTTCTATATAGATAGTTGAGCTGCCTACATAAATATTGTTGGTAGCTACAGCAATACCCCATTCCTGAGTGGCTTTGTCATAAGCAATAATACTGAAAGTACTATTGATGTTTCGGTCTGTTACCAGACTAGGTAAATTCTGGGACATGCAGAGTTGCACAATCCCACAGAAAAGCAGATGCAGAGCGATTTTTAGTTTCATTTTATATATCTTTTAGGAAATAGTCAAAAGAGTAAAAAGAAACCGGAGGGTTGCATACACTAAAAATAAGCTGACCTGAATGATGTTGATTCAGAAAGCTTTTTAACTTCCGCCTCTATTGAAGCCTACTGTATCTCTATACAATTGAGGTGATACATCTGTTTTTCCTTTAAAGAACCGACTGAAATAATATTCATCTTCATATCCAAGCTCATAGGCAATCTCTTTGATCGTTTTTCCTGTTAGATATAGTTCTCTTTTTGCTTCAATGATAATTCGTTCATTAATCAAGTCCGAAAGCGTTTTATTAAAATGGATTTTCGTAATTCGTGCCAGTGTAGTGGGTGTAACATTCAGCAGGGCTGCATAGTCACTTGCAGAATGCTTGATTCGAAAGTTTTCTTCAATTGCATCTCGTAAGCTTTGCACGATAAATACTTGTCTGCCATTAGCAGCATCATCTTCCTGAACAGGCTGCTGCTCAAGTTTTATTCTGGTGGCAAGGACTAAAAATATCTTCAGGTATGAAACAATGACCTCATCTCTTTGTATACCTTCCACTTTTAATTCTTCAATAATCTCTCCGATGATAGTGAGTAAGGTTTTTCTTGAGCTTTCCTGCAACTGGATAAATGGCTGCTGATAGATATTATTAAACAAAATACCATTGGTCGCTATCTCTTTATGATGTCTGTATATACAGAAGAAATCATGGTGAAATTGGATAGAAAAGCCTTTTAAGGGTGCCTTTGTACTTATCATGAATGGCTGATACGGATAAAAAGCAAACAAGGTATCAGCCCCAAATACATACTCACAAAAATCAACTTTGGCTATTCCGTCTCCGGAAGTAATAAGAATAAGCGTAAAATAATTATTTCGCTGGATATGGTCAAAGTAGCTGGTATTATCGAATTCAAAAATTTTAAACGACAAATTTCCATTCTGCTGATTAACCAGTGTATGAACAGACTGAGAGAGCATGATTCTTTACAGTGGATTTGGCGTTTGTGTTAGCATAAATTGTCGGGTGAGCTCATTACATTCTTCCTGGCATACGCCTCCAATAATATTTGGCTTGAGTCCCCACTTTGGTACTTGCTCAGTAGACAGTATGGTAAATTGGGAAGTCAGTCCGCCAACAAGAGGTACAGATACTCCATAGACAATTTCAGGTATTTTGTAATGTCGTATTACATAAGAACACATGATGCAGGGTTCATGTGTTGTGTACATGCGTGCTAAAGGCAACTGGTCTGAGTAACCATTTTTGATTGCGTCTTTTATGGCAAGTATTTCAGCGTGATTGGTAATATCACCAGTAGATTTTCCCGATTCGATTCCGGTGCCCAGTACCTTTTGTTCAAACACAATTAGTGCTCCCACAGGTGGATTACCTGCTGCCATAGCCGTTTTTGCAAGCTCCAGACATTGGTGCATATACTTTTCAAATTCTTCTTGCATAGTTTTATAATTCAATTTCAGGACTGTATCCTTATGAATTGAAAGGTGAGTATTCTAAAAACTCCCACTCTACCTGGTGGTTGTCAATGGTATGTATCCAACGAGATGTATGGAAGAGCCAATAACGGCATGTACCCTTGGTTTTAAGTAGATCCGTTTCTGTGTTTTGGCCAAAAAGCAAGCTTGCGCTACCTGTCAATTGTAATGTTTGCTTTCTCTCAAAATCTATAAATAGTAAACCTACGTTTGGATTTGCCAGAATATTACCCAACGTATTAAATAAGCTATTGCCTGGATAATCCGGTATTTTCAATAGTCCATCTGGAGTTATTTCGATAAAGTTGGTATTACCCCCTCGATGGGAAGCATCCAGATTCCCATCCGAATCTGCACTAGCTACAAAAAATGTGTCTGCATTAGTAATCCATTGTATTATCTGGTCTGTCAATCCACTTCCTTCAACTATACTGGATGGCACTTTCTTAAAATGGTCGGGGGTGGAAATGATCCTGCGTTGTATGTACTTGGGACAATTAGGATAGGCCTGCTCTACACTGAGTTCGATTAGCGAATTGTTAATCTGGCAGGTTCCATTCACTCTGTATCGTTTTCGGGAATCCAGTTCGATAAATAAACTACCAATCTGATGGTTTTGGGCTATGTTTGAAAAGAAAATATCTGACGGATTGCTGGTAATCTGTTCTGTATCAAAGACAATAGTGCCTGGGTCGGACACTTTTACAAAGCCAAAATTCCCGATTAATAGAGATGCCCATAGTTCATTCTCCTTATTTCTGCTACCTACTATTGCCATAGGCTGCTTGTCAATAAAATGAATGGCACCCCTTACTATCGAATTTGAAATGAGTGGTTTGTTCCTATCGGCTATCAGTGACTCACCGACTTTATTTTGGATTTCTCGTTCGCCCTGATGAAATATCTCTAGCATAAGATGAAAAGTAGACAATTGCCCCTTACAGCAAGTAAGGAGCAGTGATAGGTAAATCAATTAAAAAATAAGGACGTTGAATCCGTCATTTTTCAGTTTGATAAAACTAGGCAAGCCAGTAGTTCCTGGTACCTGATTATCTTTTATAAGATCAAATCCTGATGGGTTTGCAGCAAACACTGTTGCACATCCACTGGAGATGCCTTCGATTTTGTCTTCTACAGCCAGATAGAGTGCATTCACAGGGTGTTCTGGTTTTTGCAGTTGTTCTGGCCATCGGGTTGCTGTACCTTGAAAAATAATTTTTATCTCTTCTTCTGCCGTTTTAAAGTCGTAAGCTGCTGCCAATGCATTAAATACACGTCCCAGAGCTTCCTCAGAGCCACTCTTCGGATCAGAAAGAATCACGATTGCTGTTTTGTTCATATGGATTGTTTTAGTATGTACAGCAAAGGTGCTTCAGGATTAGCTCACAGAGAATGGATAAATTATGCAATCTAATGGATAATTTTAAAACCCATCATGATGAGCAGTCTGTGTTGCTTTGTCAGGGTTATTATATCTTATTAAAAATCTTTCAATATATAGCTCAGACTTCAATATACTATAAGTCTGAGCTATACCAAATTTTGGGTGTGAGTTCATTCTTCGAAAATTTGAGAGTGGTCAGCTATAAAGCACAAAAGGTATCCAATTGTGTGAGGATACCTTTTGTGCTTAGTATATTCTTATCTATCCGGATTAATCCAGATTCCAGGTTACATTAAAACGCTTTGCTAATTCGCGCAAGCTATCCACTACGATAGGTAGAATCGGAATGCCATTCTGACGGCGTTCTGCTTCAAGTATTCTTTCAGGATCACCCGGAATAAGTACTCGGTCCTGTCCATCTACAGGCGTAGCTTTCCGGAACGCACGTATCCAGTTGTCCATATGTTGTTTAAACTCCTCTGCCGGACGGAATGCATCAATACGCATAGCTCCCACAAAGTGTCCTGTGCCTGCACCTACCAGCTGTTCGGCAGAACTCATAAAGCCTGCTGTAGCAAATGGTGGTACCCATGGACCATAATTGGCTCCTGATAATACACCTGAAAATATATCTACCCAGGCTCCTAATCCGTATCCTTTGTGGCTACCATGTTCGCGATCTCCACCCAATGGCAATAATGCCCCTCCATTTTTTACCGCATGGGCATCTGTAACAGGCTCTCCATTGCCATTTTGTACCCAACCCGTAGGGGTAGGTTGGCTTTTGCGTTGTAAAATCTCCAACTTGCCATAGGCGGCTGTAGTTGTTGCCATATCCAGTACAAACGGTGGTTCTTCCTGTGCTGGGATTGCCACCGCAATAGGGTTTGTTCCCAGAAGTTTATCTTTGGAGAATGTAGGGGCTACCAAAGGACCCGCATTGGTCATGGCAAAACCTATCATATTGTGTGGCAAAGCTAACATGCTATGGTATCCGGCAATGCCAAAGTGATTGGAGTTGCGAATTGCCACCCAGCCTGTACCAGCTTGGGTCGCTTTCTGAATAGCAATTTCCATCGCCTTTGGGGCTACCACCAGACCTAAGCCTGCATCTCCATCTACAACAGCTGTACTGGGTGTTTCATGCACTACCTTCACAGATGGAGATGGATTCAGACGTTTCAGATCCATCAATCGTACATAGCCGTTAAGACGGGCTACTCCATGTGAGTCAATGCCACGCAGGTCAGCAGAAACAAGTACGTTGGCTGCCTGTGTGGCATCGTCAGGAGAGCAACCCATTTGCAGAAATATATTCTGAACCAGTTCCTGAAGACGAGAATGAGAATAGGTATGTTGTTCCATATGTTACGAAAAAGATGCGCAAAAATGGAAGAAGATATGGAGAGTTAAAAGCAATCACTCAAAAACGTTTACACAGAGGAGTGAACAGTAAAGGGTAATTATAGGAATTACTTTTTTAATACTAGTGCTTTGGCAAAGGAAAGTTGCACATCGTTTCCCAAAAGAATATCTTGTACTGTAGGATGAATTGTATAATCCGGTAATGTGCCTCTGCCTTTGAGTTTCGGTGTGGTTGCTAGGTCATATTGAACAAGTCCAAATATAATAGGGATCTGTGTATTGGGTAATAGAAGTTCTGTTAGTACTCCAGATGTATTGCCATCAACACCTCCGCCTGTTTCTTCACCTATAAACTTGCCTCTGTTATGGCTTTTTGCAATGGCGCAAAACTCAGCTGTAGTGGAAAATGATTGGCCATTTATCAGAAAGACAACTTGGCCTGTGTACTTATTGGGATTGGGAGATACGTGACTCAGATTCGTATGAGCTTCTTTTTTCAACCGAAATCTTTTGGTAGTCACTTTCTCCAGCATTTCATGTGTAAGACCATTGAAAGATGTAAAACTACGTGCAAACTTTTCAAAAGGAAGTGAGTCTGTACTGGTTTCTAACTGCTTGTAATAGGGGATCTTTTTACTAGTCAAGTAAGAATAGAGTAGAGAACCATACAGATCTCTACCACCTCCATTGTCCCGTAAGTCAATAATTAGTTTTTTAATCTGACGTTGATTAATCTGTTCAAAAGAAGATCGGAGAAAATCTTCAAAATTTTCGTTTGCTTCCTCAAGTTCTAAGCGGGAAAACGTTTTGATGGTTATTAAAGCAATTTGGTTGGTGTCGATAGAAAGACTTAACAGTTTCTGAGGCTCTGCCTGAATGGGTAGCTGTGGGATATCTTTTTCAAAAACAGCTTCCAATGTAATACTTTGTTGTTTGCCGGATTTGGACTGATACGTGATTTCAAATCGGGAATGCTCCCCATAAGCCAGCAAGTAATAAAAATGGAAAACATTGTTGAGTATATGGTATTTTTTTGTTTCAATTGATCCATCAGATACAATAAATCCGAATAAATTCTTCTGTATCTGACCAATAGGACGCTTATCAATTGCAATGATTTCAGCTCCGGCAGGTAGAGTAGGATTATCGGACTTAAGTATAAACGCATGATTGTTAGTGAAATACAATCGAATAGGAAAAAACTTTGCTTGATTGTGGATATACTCTTTTAAATCAGGAGACAAGCCAGATGATAAGTGCCCATCTTTTATGGTACTCAAATAGAGCTTTATCAGTCTGTAGAACTCTATATTGGTAGTGGTCTTCTGTATAGAGTTGTAACAACTGTCAAAAAGAGAGGTTAATGTTTTTTTATCTACATATCGATAGAGAGACGGATATTTTTGTTCAAGTGTAGTTCTCAGTAGCTGAAAGTCCTTCTGTAATATATTCTTATGGTTGCTTGGAGTCTGACTAAGAAGTAAAAGTGGAAAGCTATAAAGCAGGATAAAAATAACAGTACTTTTCATATAACGTCTAAGTACGAATGCATTATTCTGGTGACAAATATGTCAAGTGGATATACATAGTTAGACAGGTTATGTGTAAAAACAAAATAGGAGTACTTATCTTCAGCATATAATTCTGAAGATAAGTGAGGGTTTTACATACGCTGACCACCAATAGTAAGTCCGCCGTCAACCAGAATGCTTTCTCCGGTTATGAAGGAGGCAGAAGGGCTGCTTAGCCAGACTACTAGTTCTGCTACTTCGGCTGCTGTTCCGAAACGTTGTACCGGTGCTTGTTTTTTGATGGGTTGGGCTTCGGCACTTTCCGGATCAAAAAAGCGGGAAAACATAGGTGTGAGAATATATCCGGGATTAATGTTGTTAACCCGAATATTATAAGGACCTGTTTCAACGGCCAATACACGTACCAACCCATCCAGAGCGGCTTTGCTGGCTGAGTAAATGCCTGATCCTGAAAATGCTCCTTTGGAAAGCCATGAGGATGTATTAACAATAACGCCTCCCATATTCTGTTTTTTGAATTGTTCAATCTCATATTTACAGGCAAGCCAGACACCTTTCAGATTGATATTCATCAGTGTGTCATATTCATCTTCTGTTACCTCTTCAATCAGGGCAAAACGACCTTCAATACCCGCATTGTTGAAGGCAATGTCGAGTTGTCCATACAGCCGCACTGTTTCCTGGATAAGCTGTTGCACATTATCACTCTGGGAAACGTCTGTTTGAATGAAATGAATGAATGGGCTAATCTGTTGAAGCTGTTCTACTGCTTTCTGACCTTCTTCCTTTCTGCGGCCTGCAATAACTACTTTGGCTCCATATTTTAGAAATAATTCGGCAGTAGCATATCCTATTCCGGTAGTTCCTCCGGTAATTACCACTACTTTGTTTGTGAGATCTTTTTCGTTTGGTGTCATAGTTTTTTAACTTTTACTTATGACACAAAGGTAAAGAGGAGAAGGGTGGTGGAGTTATGCAAATCAAACAGGAAGTTATGAGATAGCGACAACCTGCTGTTGACGAAATTGATTAGGGGTTTGATGAGTATGCTTCTTGAAGAATAGTATAAAATTGGATGAATGTTCAAAACCCAAACAATAGCCAATCTGGGCAATATCCCAACTACTGTGTAACAATAAGGCCTTCGATTCTTTGATAAGACTATCTGTAATCCACTCAGTGGTTGTTTTGCCTGTTGTTTCTTTCAGTGCTCTATTCAGGTGATTTGTATGGATAGAAAGCTGATCTGCGAATTCGTTGGCATTTTTTAACCGAATCGTATGATGAATCGACTCTATAGGAAATTGCCGTTCCAATAACTCCAGAAACAAAGAACTTATTCGCCTGGCTGCATTTCCCTGATGAGTATATGATTCTGCAGGGTGTATTTTTAATGCTTCGTGTATAATGATCTGCACATAACTACGTAACAGATCATATTTGTTTACGTAGGCAGATTGAATTTCTGTGTGCATGCTGGCAAAAATATTTTCCAGAAACTGCATACTTTGTGTATTCGGTATCAATACAGGGTTGCTGCCTATCTTAAACAGAGGTGATTGCGAAAGACTTTCTATTTTCAGATGATTGGTGATAAACTCTTCTGTGAATACACAAAAGTATCCCGTTTGATCTTCTGTGAGTGGCTCCCATGCATAAGGCGTAAATGGATTAAGAAACGTAATCGCATTTCCATGTATATGGATAGATTTATCTGCATAGGAAAACAATCCTTCCCCTTTGGTTACCAGTGATATCTTATAAAAGTCGCGCCGAGTAGGAGATAGGGAAGTGGTTTGACAGGCAAATTCTTCTCGTTTATACACATTAAACTGTCCAATACCTGTATAATCCTGATGATGCTGGTAGTAAAAATCCTGTATTGTTTCCTTTGCTTTCATTCTGTAAAGTTATGAAATTCAAATAAAATTTGTAAAGGTGAGCGAGGAGTTGATTTATTAAGGGATTCCTTGATGTTATTATTTCTGAGGATATTCATCCTTAACTTTCGAATAAAAATAGACTCAACAAGTGACTAACGTATGCTTGGTTTTTTAGCCATTATCCTTTTACCAGGAGCAATCATTTTTAGTTTACTTTCCAGGAGTCCTGGAAGGACGCTTACATCAATCGCAATTTTTTTTGTGATTTTCATGCTTTTTGTAGGCTATCTGCCTATTAGCAGTAACATCGGGTTTGTCAAAAGTGTCCTTAGAGACAGTGAGACTATGTACGGGAAGGAGGAGTTGAAAAGGTTAAAGAAAAATCTTAAAGAAAATGAAGATCGTATTTTCTTGTATGATATTGGGTTTGCTGTAGTTGATAGTAGCTTGATCTATATTCTGATAGTATCAGGACGAGTTTATTTGAATAGACGTAAAAAATTACTATCATAGTTTTTGCTATACTAATAACGATATTGTAAATCTGGATGTACGCTGAAACTATTTGATAAAATTTGGACCTTTAATTATCACATACAAAAGCACTGATTTGCTACAGTGCTTTTGTGAAAATATAGAAGATTAACTTATTTCTTGTTCCCTATTACTTCGGCTGCAGTTTTTGGACCTGGCAGGATGCCTGCAACATTCATACGAATACGATAAATCCCTGTGCGTGCTGTAACATAGAGTGTTTTACCATCTGCATCACCCCAGGCGCAATTGGAGGGCATTTCCGGAAATAAAATACCTTCCAGATGTTCTCCTTCGGGCGATAGTACCCATATCCCGTCCGGACCCGTCGCATATACATTTCCCTTGGAATCTACTTTCAATCCATCCGGATTGCCTTTCACAGTATAATTAGTAGCATCAAAAATAAATCCCTTTTTAAAACTTCCTTCCTGGGTCACATCATAGGTTGCCCACACTTCACGACCACTATCCAGGTTACCAATATAAATATAGCTCTCATCTGGAGAAAAGGCAATCCCGTTTGGACGATACATACCCTTTTCTTCGAGCGTTACAACTCCGTTTTTTATACGATAAATGCCATTGTATGGAAGTTGTTTAGCAGTATCTTCATCGGCTTTAGGTAGTCCATAAGGAGGATCTGTAAAATAGATTGTTTCATCAGAGCGAACAATCACATCGTTGGGGCTATTAAATTTTTTGCCTTTATACGTTGCTGCAAGTACTGTACGGGTACCATCTTTTTCAATACGGGAAATACAGCGTGTCTGTTCCTCACATACAATTAACCTTCCTTCCATATCAAAAGTTAGTCCGTTGGCACGATTGGTTGAGTCTCTGAAAACAGAAACCTGTCCATTCTGCCATTTGTAAATCAAACTTTTAGGAACGTCTGTAAATAGCAGATAATTTCCTTCTGTTGACCACAGCGGACCTTCCGTAAAAGCAAAACCATCCGCAATTTTTTCAATTTTAGCATCTGCCGAAACCAGTTCATCCAGACGCGGATCTATACGTACTACTTTACCAGTTTGAGGATTTTGTGCCAATGCCATTGACAACCCCAACATACTACAGACTAAGGTTTTAATTGTTTTTCTCATGACAGCTGTTTAAATGAGAGAATAAAAATCCTTTTCTGTATTTGTGGTTGTAATAGTCTGAAAGTGAACAGTTTATTTTTTGTTGCTGATGACTTCTATATTAGTTTTGTATTTTTTCTCAAAATCTGCTGCCAATTGCTGGATCTCCGGAACAGATAAATCTTTACTAACTATAGCGATCCGGTAACGGAATGTCACACTCTGGCCAGCAGGCAGTACATAGTTTAACTCTTCTTTTCCATTTGTAAAAGCTTTGGCTCCTAGTGGATTTGCAGCATACAATCCATACCCACGTGCATGCCAGTAGGTAGGATATCCTACGTTTTCAGAATGATCAATCATTACCAGTGAAACATTCTCATCACCAATTTTTCCTGTCAGATCCATCCAGATAGCTCGCTTACCCCAAACATCTTCACCTTCTACTCCTTCGCTATTGCGATAATGACCTGTTACACCTGTATTGTCAAGCATAGGTACAGCTGTTGCCTGACCACTTGCATCTGTAAATACTTCCGGTTTGTTGGATGGATGTTCCAGTTGTCGGGCTAGCCGAATAGCAATCATTCCCTCTTTGTTATCTTTGAATGAGATGTCTTTGTCAAGAGCTGTTAACGTTGTAATCCGGTCAATCAGTCTCAATGTCGTATCACCGAAAAAAGTAAAGGCAGTCTTTTCTTTTAGCAATGTGGCATTATCCTTATCGAGCCAGTCAGCTGTAACGATAAGCTGAGCCTGTTTCTTCCCACTTTTCATTTGCAGGATGCCTGTATGTACAATCGTGCCAAATGGCCCTTTGTGTTCCGGGCCTACGGCTGTGGAGTTATTCCAGAAGTCATGCTCATTTACATCGCCATAATTGAACCATAGACCTACGTGATGAGGATGGTCTACCCGCTCTCCTGAACGAGGTTCCAGCGGATACCCACGTGTGATCGGAGCCCCTTTTGATGTAAGTATTGGAAATAAAACCGGCTTTTTGCATCCCTGGAGTTCTGTGACACCGAACAAATATTGGGTAAACAGTTGATTATTTACCTTCACCACTACTTTTCCATTCTCCTGTGTAAGGGTTACTTGATTGGCTTGAGAACGCCCTTTACGCTGCGCAGAGGCACTATTTTGCATGCAGAAGGCACTCCAGAGCGCTAATACAAGCAGACTTTTCAGACCCGTTACAGAGTAATTTTGTAAGTTTTTCATGTTTTATCGTTTACCTTATGTAAGAAATATGGAATTAATGTAAAAAGCGACGGATTAAAAATATAATAAAAGTCATATATAGGCTTTGTAAAATAATAAAAAAGTGCGACTTTTAATAAGTGTTTTTTTAAATCCGCTGGCAATCAAATAAATAGGTGTGTAGAAAAAATAATTCTCTTTCTTTCAAAATCCTTACATGCGCCATGCAAGTTTTAAATAAATTCTTCTTTCTTGTAATTTTTCTGTCTGGTGTTCTTTCTGCACAGGCTCAATTGAAGATCGATACTTCTTATACAGTAGAAGATATGGTCAATAAGATCCTGATGGGGAATGGTGTGAAGGTAGGAAACATTCGTATGAAGGGAAGTAAGCTAGGTGTAGGTTACTTTCACGTAAACTCAGACGTGATTGGAATGCGGAATGGAATTTTGCTCTCAACCGGAAAAGTACACGATGCGATTGGTCCGAATAATGCTCCTGGCCGTTCAGGAATTATCTCTACTCCTCAGACTTTAAAAAACAAAGACATTGGGGATGTGGATTTAAATCGTCTTTGTGGTGGTAGAACACAGGATGTAATGGTAATAGAATTCGATTTTATCCCTGTTCACAATAAAATATCTTTTCGTTATTGCTTTGGTTCGGAAGAATACAAGGAATATGTAGGATCACGTTTCAATGATGTATTTGGTTTCTTTATTGATGGACCTGGATTGCCTAAAAGAAATTTAGCTGTGATTCCGGGAACGGATGAGTCTGTGGCTGTTAATAATATCAACCATAAAAAATACCGCAAGATTTACCTCAATAACGATTATTTCGTTGATATAAAAAATACAGATCTGGCTGCTTTGTCCGGACAACAATCAGGCTTGAAAAAATTAACCAACACCGTTTTTCAAAATGCTAAGGTATCATTGAATGATGATGCTGTATTGATTGATGAAAAAGAAAGAAGCCGTATAGATCACGAACTGCTTACAAATTTTCAATATGATGGCTTTACACATGTATTAACAGCAGAGTGCCAGGTAATTCCTCATAAAAAATATCATTTGAAGCTGGCCATCGGAGATGTAGGAGATTATGCCCTTGACTCAGGTGTATTTTTGGAAGCTGGTTCTTTCTCTAGTGAAGATGATCCTCGTCTGCCTAACTTTCATGCATCTGCTCCTGGTACTACAGATGTGATTCCTGTTACAAGTGTTGATCAGAATGAAATAACTACTATATCAGGTAATAAAAAAGATGTAGTGAGTTATGCTGCACCTAAGAACATTGATGTGTTTAAAACCACCAATGTATACTTTGCTACAGATTCATATAGTGTACCTGATAGTTCTAAGGATGAATTAGATAAACTGGCAGCCTATCTGTTAAAGAATAAAACACTGGTATGTCAACTGTACGGTCATACAGATAATGTGGGTAGTAAAGAACATAATCAGCAATTGTCTGAAGACCGGGCTGTAGCTGTTATTAAATATCTTATCTCTCAGGGGATTACTAAAAGTCGTCTATCCTATACCGGATATAATTTTGAAGAGCCGGTTGGGAATAACGAAAAAGAAGTAGGACGTCAGTATAATCGTCGTGTAGAGATTACTGTGGTAGATTCTGTTATGCAGGCTTCGCGCCAATAAAGGTTGGATGAACATAAACCTACAAACCACTTATAACCTATAACCTCTTACACGCTAAATTCTTAAAAAACAAAATCCCTGTTTTTAAAAGCAGGGATTTTGTTTTTTATAGAAGATTGTAAAACAGAAAAGATATTAACTCGTAATAATTTCCTGTTTCTGCGCATCAAAAGTGACTCGTTTGCCTGTATGCAATGCCTTGGTAGCCATGATGTTTGCAACAGAATGATTATATCCGGCTTTTACAGATGCATTGGGTTGCTTACGACTTCGTACACATTCCAGCCAGTTACGCATATGCAGAGATGTCATTGGGTCACCTCCTGTATTGGCTCCGGTTTCCATTTTTATATCCGAACGCAAGGAGGTTTCTGCCAGTAAGTTAGGTTGCATGTTCATCGCCTTGGCATATTCTGCCTTTAGACCACCTTCCGGAGAAATTTTATTGGTATCCAGATTGATCATTCCTCCATTGGAGAAATAATATTCTTTCACGCCACCTGCTTCATTATGCATACGGGAAGAATACAATACCTGAAAGCCTTTGGTTGGATCATTGTCCGGACCGTAATCAAATACAGCAGTGAATGTATCCGCATTCATACGGCCATCTTTCCATACATAAATACCTCCATTGGCCACTACACTTCTTGGATGATCATAACCAGAGAACCAGTGTACGGTATCTATCTGATGGCTCATCCACTGTCCCGGAATGCCTGAAGAATACGGATAGAACAAGCGGTACTCCAGATAATAACGAGGATTCCATTCTACTTTAGGACGATTGAGAAGGAAACGATCCCAGTCTATATCTTCTTTTTTTATCTCAGCTACAAGCTGAGGGCGGCGCCACCGACCCGGCTGATTTACATTCCAGGTCATTTCAACCATACTGATATCGCCGAACTTGCCGGATTTGATATAGTCATTGGCTGCCCAGTAATTTGGTGCACTACGGCGTTGAGAACCAATCTGAACGATTTTACCTGTTTCTTCTACTGCTTTGAGGGCTGCTTTTGCATCATCCAGAGATTCTGCAAAGGGCTTCTCTACATAGGCGTCGCGGCCTGACCGTACAGCTTCCACACAGTGTAGTGCATGCTGAAAGTCGGCAGTACTGATAATAACAGCATCTACATCTTTACGCGCATACAATTCATCATTGTTTCGGACTTTGAAAAACTTTTTGTTTACATTGGGTTTGTCCTTCAGGTGAGCTTCACATTCATCCCGACGGCGATTCCAGAGATCGGATACCCCAACAAGTTCAAAATTAAGTTCTTTGGCATGATTCATAAATGCAGGCAACAGTGACTGACGGAATCGATCCGAAAAGCCAACAATGCCTACCCGTACTCTGTCATTTGAGCCAATGATACGTGCATAACTGGATGCACTCATGCTCATGGCTAATCCGGCTGTTCCCAGAGCGGTCTTCTTTAGAAAATCACGGCGGGAGGTTTGATGATTGTTTTCCATGGAAATACTATCTGAATCAGGATGTGGAATAATTACTTTACTCGTTTTATCAAGAAACGCCTTTACTTCGCTTATTCCGGCAGGAAGCTATTCTGCCCGGATATATTATAATGTTTTAATCTTAATATTTCGGAATGATACTTCATCTCCATGATCCTGTAGCAGGATATGGCCTTTGATTGCTTCTCCAAAACGTCCATTGGCGTTGTATTCCGGAGCTGCATATTTGCTCATACCTACAAGTTTTCTGAAGTCTTCGCTGCCACGTTCATACTCTACCACTTTTTTGCCGTTTAACCAGTGTTCTACGTGTTTGCCTTGAACCAGTACACGTCCTTCGTTCCACTCGCCTATAGGCTTTGCGGCTTTGTCTTTGGCTGTGATCAGATCATATAATGAACCTACTGTACGATTGCCATCACGCCCTTTTTTTGCATCCGGATGTTTATCGTCATCTAATACCTGAAACTCAAGTCCGAAGGCGGACCCTTTCGGTTTAGGTTGCTGTTCTACTACAAAATATTTGACACCACTATTGGCACTGTCTGTCAGTTTGAATTCAAACCGAAGGTCAAAATTGGTATATTCATCATTTGTCACAATATCTCCGCCATGTTGGGATTCTGCTCCATCTGATGCCTCCACAGTGAGTGTGCCATCTTTTACTGTCCAGCCTTTTTCAGGAAATGTTGTCATGTAAGCTCCCCGCCAGCCATTCGTTGTTTTTCCGTCAAACAATAATTTCCATCCTTCTTTGGTTTCCTGTTCGGTTAGCTGATTAAAAGAGTCGTTGGAGGCAGTGGTCGCTTGTGTTACTGTATCAGCAGTTGTTTGTGTTGTATCTTCTTCCTTCTTTTCGTTAGAAGAACAGGAAAACAGGCTGATAACACTCAATGAGAATACAGTGATTTTAATGCCGTTGATAAGGTACATAGTGAATTAGGGAGTATAGCGTATATTAAAACTGAGCACCTACTTTGGATTGTAGATACTCTTTACTGATTTTATTGCATTGCAATGCTGTTCGGGAGGGGTCAGGTACTGAATCTAGTTCTATCACAGCCCACCCTTTGAACTTAATATCATTCAATGTTGAGAAAAAGGCTGGCAGATCCATATTTCCCTGACCTAGTTCTACAAACTGATACGATTTGGGATCGTCTGTGTGATTAGGATTAGGACGTTTTACATCTTTAATATGTAGTGTGTGTAAGATACTTTTATAGTCACGGGCTGCTTTAGCCGGATCTCCGCCTCCTTGCCAGTAATGGGCAATGTCTAACAGGAATTTGATATACTTGGGATTGGTATTCTGGAGAATAATGTCTACCTCTTGAGGTGTTTCTCCCAACTGGTGCATATGGTTATGATACACAGCTTGTATACCTTCGTCTGCTGCTCGTTTACCTACTTCATTCAGCAGTTGAGCATACCGCTTGAGTTGCTCAGTAGTTGGCTGGCGATCTTTAGGGCGGGAACTGTTGGTAAGCTGAATTGCATGACCTCCCAGGGCTTTTACAAACCGGGCATGATTCACATGCATTTCCAACTGACTTTTCTCTACTGCCGGATCTATATCCACGTTGCCACTTGAAAACATGGCCAGCTGGAGTTTATGCTGTGTTAATAGCGCTTTCAGTTCGTCGACCTTGTCTTTATACTCTTTGTATGAATTGGCTCGTATCTGAATTCCTGTAAGCCCCAATGAAGAAATGTCCTGAATAGCTTGTTTATCATTGCCATTCCAGGTTATGGCTGAGCAGGCAAATGAATACAACGGTTTGGGTGCTGCAAGCAAGGAAGGAGATATAGCACCTACCGCGGTGTATAGTCCTGCCTGTTTCAGAAAATTTCTACGGGAAATAGATTGAAGTGTCATGGGTAATGAAGGGTATGAATTAAATAAAATCAGAATATGAAAGATTCTAAAAAATATACTGTAGAGTGAATTACTACCTTTTGTCTCTTATCCTATAATTTAGTAGTGAAAGTCTAGTTTTAATAGTTTTCACCCTTATCTATAGTATATAGTCTGTTTTGCTATACTTTTACCAAATATTTGATTTCTCTAAATGAGAAAAACTGATCGATTGCATAATTGAATACTAAAAATTGCAATTATCCTGTAAACAACAAATGATTTAGTAAAATTATTATTTTTTATTGGATAAATAGCGGAGTTTCAGAGGGTAATTTTATAGATGCCAGTTATATAAAAACAACGCCCTCTTCTATATGAAAAGGGCGTTGTCTATTTTCTATTCCTACGTTGTTATTTCATGTTATCGTAAAATTCCCTCAGCTTGGGACTAGTCTCTTTCGAACGTATATCATTGCGCATTTCCTTTACGCCTTCAACTTCCTCAAACAAACCCAGCGTTTGATAGGCATTAAAGCGTACAAACTCATTGCTGGAGTTACGAGCAATATTTTCCAGATAGGTAATCCCTTTTTTCTGAACATCTCTAGGTTGTTTCTGCAGATAGTCTCCATATAGTTGGGTGAATGGATATAGGAAGTTCATATCTGTACGATTGAATTTCTCTGTAAACCAATCAAACATTTCCGGATTACCTGTTTGTGAGTAATACGATGCCAGAGCCAATACAATATCATTGTTGGTATACTTCTTGAAACTAGCCAGTTGTTGTTCTGCGTCAGCAGGTTGGGTGCGTAGATAGCCAATAAGCGCTGTGGCTACTACATAATAGGATTTGTCGGCAAGTGCCTGGCGGAATACATCCTGGTATTTCTCCGCCTGCCATTTGATTAGCTTGCCCAGGGCTTCTGCACGAACATACGAACGGGTGTCCTGTATCGCAATCTTTTTAGCCAGCGTTTCAAAATCAGGGCTGACTTCTGACGGAATGTTCCGCACCGCCATTTGGCGAATTACCCATGATTTATCATTTAATGCATCTTTTGCTAATTGTTGTATAGCCTGACTTCTGCTACTCAGAGCAGGAGTTTTGGATTTTGTTTCAGCATCCTCTTCTTCCTCATCTGTCAGGATTTTAAACAATTCATTGAATGATTCATACCGAGCCAGAAACTTGTCTGAATGATAATACTGATATACCAGTTCACTTTCTGATTTGGGATGAGTAACCTGAGCTGCCAGAAGTTGCGTTTCTGCATCAAACAAAACCAGGTCTGGTTTGGCTGCTGCCGGAAACTCGAATACCTGCTGAGACTGATTGATGGTGATTTCATGTGTAGTCTTTTTACCTCCAGTCCAGATTTCTACCTGCACCGGAAGGCGGTAAATTTGAGATACATCTTCATCGCTTGGCGATTGACTGATCTGTAGCTGCACTTTTCCATTGGCATATTGATGGGCTACTTTTACTTTAGGATGACCTGCAGTCAGAAACCATTGATCAAAAAACCAGTTTAGATCTTCTCCTGTTACTTCTTCAAATGCTTTGCGCAGGTCATGAATTTCTACTTTAGTGAATGCATTACGTTTCAGATACAGGTTCAATGATTTAAAAAAGGCTTCATCCCCTACATATTTGCGAAGCATATGGAGAATAAGCCCCCCTTTCTGATAGGAGTGTGCATCAAACATATCTTCTTTATCTGCATAATAATAGCGAATCAGTGATTCCTGTTTGCCTTCCGCTTCTGCCAGATACTGTTCCTGATCTGCCTGCAAATGGTAATCTGCTTCGTTTCTTCCTTGTTTGTGTTCAATCCATAAATACTCCCCATAAGTAGCAAACGACTCATTAAGAGGTAAGTTAGACCATGATTCGCAGGTTACCAGATCCCCAAACCAGTGGTGAAACATTTCATGGGCAATCACATCGTCATTAGTGTCGTCAAGTAGTTCACGATCGTCTTTTTGCACATAATCTCCAAATACTACAGCTGTGGTGTTTTCCATAGCTCCTGATACATAATCATGCACAACTACCTGAGCAAACTTGTCCCATGCATAAGGATAATCCAGTACTTTGGAGAAAAACGTAAGCATCTCTGGTGTACGGCCAAAGATATCTTTGGCATATTTTCCATATGATTTATCGACCCAGTAGCTAAGTTCAATATTGTTCCACTTGTCTTTAACTACTGCAAAATCACCTACAGCCATCATAAACAAATAGGGTGCATGTGGTTTATCTTGTTTCCAATAATCGGTACGCGTACCATCCGAATTTTGTTTGGATGAGATTAGACGCCCATTGGACAGTGTTGCATAGTTTTTGTCAACAGTAATATAGATTTCCTCTGTACAGCGTTCGTTAGGAGAGTCAATGGTCGGGAACCAGCAGGAAGAAGCCTGAGTTTCCCCCTGTGTCCATAACTGACGGGGTTTATTGGGATCTTTGCCATCCGGATTGATAAAATATAACCCTTTATCCTCTGTAATAGCCGCACTACCTCCTTTGGGTAAATCGTTAGGTTTGGCTACATATTTAATTTGTACTGTAAACTTATCATTACGTGTCATCGGCTTTGCCAACTTTATTCCTATGATCTTCTGGTCATATCCATACTGAAGTTTGGTAGTTTTGCCTGCTTCCAGTACATCAATACTTTGTATATCAAATCCTTTGGCATCGAGATACAAAGAGTCTTGTGTATAGAAATGAGGTTTAAGTGTAAGTGTTGCAGTTCCCAGTAGATGTTGTTTGTTCCAGTCAAATCGTACCTCCAGACGTGTGTGAATCAAGTCGTGTTTGCGTGTACGTTCAGGTTGATAAGGATACATCTCTTCAGGTCCTTCTGTCTCTTCGGCTTCTGATGAATCAATTACGGCAGAGGCAACCGAGTCAATGGCTGCTGTATCAGATTGCGTTTCTTTGGTAGAAGCGGAAGGCTGTTGTGAAGATTTACAGGCGTCAAAATAAAAAATCAGCGATAGAAAGCTGATTGTAACAAACAGTTTTTTGTGCATTGGATTTCTTTCATTTATTTGGCGTAAATATAACAATGAGACTGAAGACCAAGGCCAAACCGCTGCCTAAAATAGAAAAAATGTGTCTATAGCTTCGGAAAATTTCATATAGACAGACAAGTAATGCTTTTATCTATCTTTTTATCAACAGGAAAACCGATTTTATGCTGAAAATTGTCGTTAACAGCCAACATACATTTGAACTGAATGAAAATGCAGCACAGGATCTGGATCTTATGGAGACTCATCCGGGAATTTTTCATATTCTCAAAGATAACCACTCCTATAATGTGGAAGTAGTAAAGGCTGACTATGCAGAGAAAACCTTTACTGTAAAAGTGAATGGGCAGATCTATGAAGTGAAAGCCCAGGATAAATTTGATCTGTTGTTACAACAACTTGGTATGGGCAATGGAAGCAACAAACAGATTAAAGATCTGAAAGCTCCTATGCCAGGCTTGATTCTGGATATCAAGGTAACAGAAGGACAATCGGTTCAGAAAGGCGATCCATTGATTATTCTGGAAGCAATGAAAATGGAGAATATTATAAAAGCTCCGGCGGATGGCGTCGTAAAGTTAATCAAGGCAAAGAAAGGTGAAACGGTAGAGAAAAATCAGATTTTACTTTCCTTTTAGAGCCTTTACTTATCTTTTTGATAACAGGATTACAAATAGCAACAGAAAGAAATTACCTTTTTCTGCCCATTAAAAAACACGCAACCGACTTTCAACTTTTTTATTATCTTTGCGCGGCTTTATTGGAAGCTATTCTGCAACCTTAATATCTCTTACTTCATCTTAAGTCATTCCAGACCTCACAGGTCAAAACTAATTGATCGAATGAAATACAAACGGATTCTACTGAAACTAAGCGGCGAAGCTCTGGCCGGTGAACAAGGCTATGGTATTGATTCTAAACGGTTAACCCAATATGCACTGGAAGTTAAAAGAGTAGTAGATGCTGGTGTGGAAGTGGCTATTGTAATTGGAGGTGGTAACATTTTCAGAGGGGTGGATGGTGAAAACTCTGGCATTGATCGCGTTCAGGGAGATTATATGGGGATGTTAGCTACTGTGATTAACGCTATGGCTGTACAGAGTTCTATGGAGAGTCATGGTATTTACACACGGTTAATGTCTGGTATCCGTATCGATCAGGTTTGTGAGCCTTTTATTCGTCGCCGGGCTGTACGTCACCTGGAAAAAGGCCGTACTGTAATCTTTGGGGCAGGGATTGGTAATCCTTATTTCACAACAGATACTACCGCTAGCTTACGGGCTATTGAAATTGAAGCAGATGTAGTGTTGAAAGGAACCCGTGTAGATGGTATTTATACCGCTGATCCTGAAAAAGACCCCACAGCAACCCGTTATGCACATATTTCGTTTGAAGAGGTATATGCAAAGGGGCTTAATATCATGGATATGACTGCCTTTACACTTTGTAAGGAAAATAACCTTCCTATCATTGTGTTTGATATGAATAAAGCTGGTAACCTGTTTGATCTGGTAAGTGGCAAAGATGTAGGTACCTTAGTGACAATGAACGGAGAATAATTAACTCGTATTACAAATTAATTATACAAGGACTTAAAACCTGGTTTTTAAATTTATAACTAATAAAAATGGAAGAGATACAGTTTTATCTGGATGAGGCCAAAACTGATATGGAAAAGTCCATGCAGCATACAATCATAGAACTATCCCGTATCCGCGCAGGCCGGGCTACAACCAATATGCTTGATGGTATTGTGGTAGAATACTATGGTAGTCCTACCCCTCTGAATCAGATGTCGTCTGTAACTGCACCAGATGCCCGAACTATTGCTATCAAGCCATTTGACAAAAAGTTGATTGGTGAGGTAGAGAAAGCAATCCGTAATAGTGATCTGGGAGTGAATCCACAAAATGACGGAGAGATGATTCGGATTAACATTCCGCCTTTGAGTGAAGAACGTCGGAAAGAGTTGGTAAAGCGTTCACGGAATGAAGTAGAAAGTGGCAAAGTAAGTATTCGTAACGTGCGGAAAGAAACGAATGAGGCTTTGCGGAAATTATTGAAAGAAGGTGCGTCTGAAGATGATATCAAACGTGCTGAGGAAAAGGTACAGGCATTGACAGATCAATATATAGCTAAAGCCGATGAATTGTCTGCCAAAAAAGAAACCGAAATAATGACTATCTGATCGTATTTCTTTTTATGGATAAATGTAAAGAGCCAGTGTACACTGGCTCTTTACATTTATAGCAATGGGGTGATTAACAATATTTCTCCAGCATGGTAGCCATTTGCTGTTGTAGTTTTTGCGCTTCAGTAGCAGCCTGTCTGGCGAAATCTTCACCTGAGGATGCATATAAGATAGAACGAGACGAATTGATCAGTAGTCCACATTCTTTATTGAGCCCGATACGGGATACTTCTTCCAGATCTCCTCCTTGAGCACCTACACCAGGTACGAGCAAAAAATGACCAGGTACTAGTTGCCGGATACGTCCAAGTTGTTCGGCTTGTGTGGCACCAATGACATACATCATTTTATCAGCACCTGCCCATTTCTGAGAGGTTTCAATAACTTGCTCAAAGAGAGGCTGGCTACTTTTTAGTGGAAGCGTCTGAAAGTCGTGACTGCCTGTATTGGATGTTAAGGCAAGAAGTATGACCCATTTGTCTTCAAATGCCAGAAATGGTTCTACAGAATCTTTTCCCATATACGGTGCTACCGTAATAGAATCAAAATTCATCTGTTCAAAGAATGCCCTTGCATAGAGTCCGGATGTATTGCCAATATCTCCCCGCTTGGCATCTGCAATCGTAAAAAACTCTTTAGGAATATATTCTATCGTTTTTTGCAAGCTTTCCCAGCCTTTGGCTCCATGTGCTTCATAGAAGGCTATATTGGGTTTATAGGCAACACAGTAATCAGCTGTAGCATCTATAATTTGTTTGTTGAATTCAAAAATCGGGTCACTGGTACGTTGCAAATGGGAAGGAATTTTCTGGATGTCCGTATCCAATCCTACACATAGATATGACTGTTTTTGTTGTATGTGGCGAAACAGGTCTGATTTATTCATGTTGCTATTTGAATGTTATCTGCTGAACTTAAAAAAAATATTGCCACAAAAATAAAAAGTCCGGCATTGCGACCGGACTTTTTCAGAATAATATTACTATTTATTATGGAGATTACTCCTGATTAGTTACGTAGGTCTTCTACTTCTACTCCTTTGTATTTTGTTTTGTCAAATACAAAAGTTTTATCATCTACAGCTGTAGGAGTAAAATTGGTAATAGTATAGTTGTATTTATTACCATTTCTTTCAAATGTCTTAAAGCTTTTAATGCTTTTATCTTTTTTGTTAACGATGATTCTGATTTTATTTACCTGACTGTTTTTGTTGTCAGGAGTTAGATCAATCACATCATCTACCTTGTTACTTTCTTTGGGTACCAATGTATATTTGTAGCCTTTTTTATACACATTATAGATATTAGATGGTGTAATATCATCGTCATCTGGTTCGTAATCTGTAATAGTTACTTCATTAGCATCTTTCAGATAGGTCCATACAGTACTACCATTGTTTATGACTTCCTGGCCACCTAGTTTCAGATAAAATTTGCTGTCCTTAACAACAATTTCGCCTGTTGCGTTTTCTTTTATCCCACTACCTGGGCTTTCCATAGAATAGGAAAAGGTCGCTTTGAAGCCTTTAACAGATTTGTATTTACTGCTCATTGCTTCTAATATCTCCCCAGCTTTAGGATCATTGTTTTGTGCCTGAGCTACCGAGAAGCTCATCCATACACTCGCTGCGAATAAGAATAAACGTTTCATTTTTTTCGAGTTTTACTGCGCAAATATACTACGTTAGATAAGAAAGTAGTGAATTGGTTTAGTTAGATATATTATTTGTGTTACAAAAAGCTTGCCGTTATTTTAACAGGTGCTAAAAGTTGTCTTTTATTTCCTGTCATCATTCATTTTGTTTATCAACTGTTCCAAGGAATATTCGTCCGGAATAAGCACTTCACGGGCTTTACTACCTTCAAAAGGGCCTACAATTCCTGCGGCCTCCAGTTGGTCAATTAATCGTCCTGCGCGGTTATATCCCAATTTCAGACGACGTTGTAATAGTGATGTACTTCCTTGTTGATGCTGAACAATAATTCGTGCGGCTTCTTCAAACATGGAGTCCCTGTTTGCAAGATCTATATCTTCTTTTCCACTACCACTATCATCACCTTCAAATTCCGGAAGCTGATAGGCATTTGGATACCCCCGTTGTCCGCCTACGAAATCACAGATTCTCTCTACTTCTTCTGTTTTTACAAAAGGACACTGTAAACGAATAATTTCCGAACCCATCATTAACAACATATCTCCCTGTCCAACTAGCTGATCTGCACCACCTGTATCCAGGATTGTGCGTGAGTCAATCTTTGATGTAACCTTAAACGATAAACGTGCCGGAAAGTTCGCTTTGATAATACCTGTAATAACGTTAACAGATGGACGCTGTGTTGCAACAACTAAGTGAATACCAATAGCACGGGCTAATTGGGCTAAGCGTGCAATAGGTTGTTCTACTTCTTTTCCTGCTGTCATCATCAAATCTGCCAACTCATCCACTACCAATACGATATAAGGTAAAAAACGATGCCCTTTCTCCGGATTTAGCCGTCGATTAACAAACTTTGTATTGTATTCTTTCAGATTCCGGCATTCTGCGTCCCGCAACAGGTCATAGCGAAGGTCCATTTCCACACAAAGCGAGTTCAATGTATGTACTACTTTCTTTGTATCTGTAATGATGGCATCTTCATCACCTGGAAGCTTTGCCAGGAAATGACGTTCTATTTTATTGAATAGTGTTAATTCTACTTTTTTAGGGTCAACAAGAACAAACTTGAGCTCCGAAGGATGTTTTTTGTAAATTAATGAAGCTAGCACAACATTTAATCCCACAGACTTACCCTGACCAGTAGCTCCTGCCATCAGCAAGTGTGGCATTTTGGAAAGATCCGTTACAAAAACTTCATTTGAGATAGTTTTTCCCATCACAACGGGTAAATCCTTGTCACTTTTCTGGAAGGCTGGTGATAGCATAACAGACTTGATACTCACCATTTCCCGCTTTTTATTTGGAACCTCAATACCGATGGTTCCTTTACCTGGAATCGGAGCAATAATACGTATACCCAAAGCCGCTAAGCTAAGTGCAATATCATCTTCCAGACTTTTGATCTTCGAGATCCGGATACCCGCTTCCGGAATGATCTCATACAGTGTTACTGTTGGTCCAATGGTTGCTTTGATTGAGGCAATCCCTATTCCATAGTGGCCTAAGGTTTCAACAATCTTATCTTTATTCGCTTCCAGTTCTTCAACAGACACATGGGCTTTTTCTATAGGTTGTTCGTCCAAAAGATCTAATGATGGATATTGGTAATGTGCCAGATCCAATGTTGGGTCATAGTTAGGCAAGTCTGGAGGAAGAGCATCCTTATCAAATGGAAGGACAGGAATATTCTCTGTGATTGGAAGCGAGTCTTCTATCTTAAAAGGTATCTCCGTTTTGATCGGACTTCCTGTTGTAAGTGGTATATCTGCTATATTGGGTTGTTCAATGCTAAATGCAACTTCTGTTGTCGGCTTACGAGGAATATCCCGTTTAGGTGTGGTAAGGTTGGTTTCAAAATGCATAGACTGTCCAACTGGTTCCACCTCTGGTTTTTCTACAGCTATTTTTTCTACTTTATCTACTGCCACAGCAAACTTTGCCAAATCCGGATCATTGTTTGTAGGGATAGTATTCCATTGGCTTGGCACTACTACAGGAACTTCAGGTATATGTACCTCTTCTTTTCCAGCTTCTTCAATTTCACGAATCGTTTCATTGATTTTTACATTGAAGCTGCGAATCGTTGTAACATTAAAGAAGTAAATGATAAATACCACCAGTGCAAAGGCAATTAGCAGGAGAGTGCCCCATCCCAGCAGATCATGGCTAAACGAGGCTAATTCGTATCCTATCCCACCACTCAAAAAGCCTAGCCACTCCTGTTGTTGAGTTGTCAGAACCAAATAACCTAACAACGAACTAAGCCAGATGGCTGTAAACAGGGAAAACTGAGTCATCCGTCCAATTGGAAACAACTCACGTTTGAATACAATTTTATAGCCACCAAGAAACAGGATAGGAATAAGTAAAAATGCTGCTATTCCAAACCATTTATAGATAAGCCAGTGAGCCAGGAATGCTCCTGTAACTCCCAACCAGTTTTCGGTTTCTGCTCCTGCTTCACGAATAGGAGTTTCATTGACAGAGCCTACCATGCTTTGGTCTGCTTTGCCTGTAAACAAATACGAAATGAATGCAATCGAGAGAAAAAATGATAGAAACAGTAGCAATAAGCCAAGTGAAAGCTTCATTCGGGGATCACTAAAGGCTGCAGTCATTCGTTCCCAACGGTTGTTTCCACGACGTTTGGGGGTGCTTTTTTTCTCTTCAGGCTCTTTCTCTTTGCGATAAGAGTTTCCGTTATTACCTGACTTGTTGTAAGTGTTTTTTGCCATCTGTCCTCACTCCAAAATCTTTTTCTACGAAAAGAAAGTTTGTTATATATATAGTATTAGAATATTTATGTGTAATTGATCTCTATTCCGAGAACTATGTACTATTATACAGTTTTGTATACATCCGGATTGTGTTTTTCCATCCAGTTTTCGGGACGGGCAGCTACTTTAAATCCGTATTTTTCATAAAGCGTATGTGCATCGGATGTAAGCAATACCCAACGGCGAAGGCCTTGTAATTCAGGATGAGAAGTTATCGTTTCTACCAACCATTTGGATAAACCATTTTTTCGGTATTCTTCTTGTATGAATACATCTCCTAAATAGGCAACTGTGGCAAAGTCAGTAATGACACGTGCAAAACCTACCTGTTGTGTTCCCTGATATACACCAAAACAAAGTGAATTCTCAATAGATTTTTGAACGGTCTGATAAGGAATATTAATAGCCCAGTAAGATTTCGTACTCAGAAAATGATGGATTAAAGGAATATCCAATCTGCTTTTGTCTGTACTGATGGTGTATTCACCATTTTCAAGTTGCATAGATTTGGTTTCGGTTTGTTTAGGTTCGTTGGACTCTCCTGATATAAACAAAATTACATATTATTTTTCAGGATTGCCCGATTAATCTTCTTAGCAATGCCCGGCCCTTCATAGATAAATCCTGTGTATAACTGAATCAGTGAAGCACCCGCTGCCAGTTTCTCCTGTGCATCTTCCGGAGACGCAATACCGCCTACTCCTATAATAGGAAATGTTCCTCCAGATTTTTGATGCAGGTAACGAATTACTTCTGTGGCTCGTTTGGTAAGTGGCTGTCCACTCACTCCTCCAGCCTCAGGGCTAGGTATAGCTGAAAGATCTGATTGTAATCCTGAACGGCTAATCGTTGTATTGGTTGCTATTACACCGGCAATTTTGGTTTGCTGTACAATATCAATAATGTCGTCCAGCATTTTTTCTGTTAAATCTGGCGCAATCTTCAATAAAATGGGCTTAGGTATTGGTTTGCGATAATTTTTATCCTGCAAAGTTTGTAGTAATTTCATTAACGGTTCTTTATCCTGTAAATCTCGTAGGCCAGGTGTATTAGGTGAACTTACATTTACTACAAAGTAATCTACTTCATCAAATAAAACGTCAAAACAGATTTCGTAGTCTTTAACAGCGTTTTCATTTGATGTATCTTTATTCTTTCCAATGTTTCCGCCTATAATTACCCGTTTACGTTGAGGGTTTTGAGCTTCTGCTTTGCGAATTTTCCGGATGCGGGTGGCCGCTGCCTGTGCACCTTCATTATTGAATCCCATTCTATTAATCAATGCTTTGTCTTCCTTAAGACGAAACATGCGGGGTTTAGGATTACCTGGCTGAGCAAGGGGAGTAACCGTTCCGATTTCAATAAATCCAAAACCCAGATCTGCCAGTTCGGTAATTAGTTCGGCATTTTTATCAAAACCTGCTGCAATACCTACTGGATTGGGGAAACGAATACCAAATAATTCTCTTTCCAGTTTGGGGTGGGCTATATGATATAATCCCCGGAAGATAGATGGCACCAAGGGTATCCGGAATAAGAACTTAACCAGGTTAAAAACAGTATGATGCGCTTTTTCTGCATCTAATAAGAAGAAGAGGGGTTGGAGAACATATCTGTACATGCCTGCAAAGATAATATTCCTTTGTGTTTATTGATGAGTGTGTGATCAGCTTTTGAGAAAAAGCTATTATTTTTAAAAATGAATCTGTTTTGGTTCTTTACAGAATAGCCCGGTATTATTTTTGAGGAAATTTAGGTTTACATTTGTGATTTCAGATACAGGTAGACTATACGATTCGAATGAAAATCCTTGACTGGTATATTATTAAGAAATATCTCTCCACATTTATATTTGTGGTAGGGATTCTGATGGCGATTATTGTGGTGATTGATGTAGTGGAGAAAATGGATGATTTTATCAAACGGAATGCACCATTAAAAGCCATTATCTTTGATTATTATCTGAATTTTATTCCATACTATGCAAACCTGCTAAGTCCGATTACAGTATTTATTGCCACTGTATTTGTGACGGCACAGCTGGCTGCCCGTACAGAAATTATTGCCATACTCAGTAGTGGGGTAAGCTTTCGAAGAGTGCTAGTGCCCTATTTGATAGGTTCCTGTGTGGTGGGAGCGATGATTTTCTACCTTACTGGATGGGTTATACCGAATGCGAATAAAACCAGACTGGCGTTTGAGAAAAAATACACCAAAGACCAGTTTTATTTTAGTGGACGAAATATCCATCGTAAGGTTGCTCCGGATCTGTATGTATACCTGGAAAGTTATGATAATAGCCGTGATATAGGATATCGGTTTACAGAAGAGAAAATTATAGGAACCGAAATGAAGGCAAAGCTTTTTGCTCAATCGGTTACCTGGATTCCTGAAAAGAGTAAATGGAAGCTGACTGATTACCGCATTCATACCTTCGATGGTTTAAAGGAGACAATTTCTTCCGGAATACAGAAAGATACCATTGTTCCCAATCTGGTGCCTGCCGATTTTGGCAACAACTACATGCAATATGAAACGTATACCCTGACAGAACTGGAAGACCTGATTGGAGAGTTGATTAAACGGGGAGATGATGGAGTAGAGATTTATCAGATTGAAAAGTATCTGCGTTTTACCAGTCCGTTTGCCATTATGATTCTGACTATGATGGGGGTAATTGTATCTGCCCGAAAAAGTCGGCAAGGTGTTGGTTTCCAGATCGCATTTGGGTTTGTACTGGCTTTCGCATACATTCTGATCTTTATTATGGGTAAAACACTGGCACAGATTGGTTCTATTCCACCTATGGTGGCTGTATGGATTCCAAACTTTATATTTGCGGTCTTGAGCTTTATCTTGTATTTTGTTGTGCCAAGGTAGCGTCTGATCTCTATCATACTATATATTGGAACCCCTCATCAATGAGGGGTTCTTTTTTTGTTTTTAACCATACTTTTGTAGTAAAATCTTTTTCACAATAGATAATTTATGCAAGAATCCACTGGTACATCTGCAACTCCATCACTACAGGACTATCTGCAGTTACATTTTCTGGTCATTATCTGGGGATTTACTGCTATTCTTGGCCGATTGATAACAATTCCTGCTGTGGAGTTGGTTGTGTATCGCACATTGCTGGCTTCTATTTTGTTAGGAATTATTTGCTTCTACAGAAAGAAAGAGCTGAATGTAGGGACATCTGTCACTATTCAGTTCTTTCTGACAGGATCTGTAATTGCCCTTCACTGGATTTTATTTTTTGCTGCAGCAAGAGTGGCTAATGTGTCGGTATGTCTGGCTGGCATGGCAACTGGATCGTTGTGGACTAGTTTATTGGAACCACTAGTACAACGTCGTAAAGTTAGATTGCTGGAAATAGGTCTAGGAATAATTGCCATAGCAGGCTTGTATGTGGTTTTTCGTTTTGAGTTTACTCATGCATTGGGATTAGGGATGGCAGTAATTTCTGCTATGCTGGCTGCTTTATTTTCTGTGATTAATTCCAGATTTGCTCATATATATGATGCTCAGGTAGTTACTTTTTATGAAATGATGGGTGCTTGTTTGAGTGCATCAGTCTTACTGCCTCTTTTTTCTGTATTTTTCTATAAGGGAGAACCCATCAATCTGATTCCTGTAGCATGGGACTGGTTATGGATTGTACTACTTGCCTGGGTGTGTACAGTGTATGCGTATTCAATGGGTGTGAGCTTGTTACGTAAATTTACCCCATTTGCGATTAATCTGACTATTAACCTGGAACCTGTATATGGAATTGTTCTGGCAGTATTAATCTTTGGAGAAAAGGAACGAATGACCCCTGGATTTTATGCTGGTACCGCTATCATCTTACTGGCAGTATTAATTTATCCGTTACTGAAAAGTTTTCAGGCAAAGAATCTAAGGCAAAATGTCTGAGTCGTTGGGATAACGAGAAAATAATATCATTTTTGTGCCGCATTTTGCATCCTGGTAATTATATATCTTTCTATTTTATGTCTCGCATTCTTACAGGCATTCAATCTTCTGGTCGCCCTCATCTGGGAAACATTCTGGGTGCTATTGCTCCTGCAATCAAGCTTTCCAGCCAACCAGAAAATGAATCATTTTTCTTTATTGCTGATTTGCATTCGCTGACTTCGCTAAAAGACGGAGAAAAACGAAAAGAATATACATATGCCATTGCTGCCGCATGGCTCGCGTGTGGATTTGATACTGAGAAAAATGTTTTGTGGAGACAATCAAGAGTACCTGCTCATACCGAGTTAGCATGGTTTCTGAATTGCTATACGCCTATGAATTGGATGTATACAGGTGCATTTGAAGAAAAATCAGGTAGATCTGAGGCAAGTGCCAATGTTGGATTGTTTACCTATCCAATTTTACAGGCAGCAGATATCTTATTGTATGATGCCAATTATGTTCCTGTTGGAAAAGATCAGCAACAACATCTTGAAATTACCCGAAATATTGCAAATACATTTAACTACCAGCATGGAGAAGTATTTGTTGTACCTGAAGCAAAGATTAGTGAGGATGTAATGGTGATTCCAGGTGTCGATGGACAGAAAATGAGTAAATCCTATAATAACTATATTGATATTTTTCTGCCAGAGAAAGAATTGTTGAAGGTGATAAAGACAATCAAGACAGATAGCACCCCATTAGAAGAACCTAAGAATCCGGATACAGATATCGTATTTAAACTGTATTCGCTGATTGCTTCATCAGAACAAACTGAAGCCTTACGACAAAAATATCTGGCTGGAAACTTTGGCTATGGGCATGCCAAACAGGAACTGCATGCTGTGATGTTGTCTGTTTTTGAAGAGCCACGTCGTAAATTTGCCTATTACATGGAGAATTTACCCGAACTGGAAAAAGAACTTCAAAAGGGAGAAGAGAAGGCTAAGGAAATTGCTGCCCATACATTGGATAAAGTACGAAAGGTATTAGGGTTTATATAAAATACTGAACCCTGTTGAAAATGAAACAGCTGTCGTGGATGCCCATGACAGCTGTTTTGTAGGAACCAATCAAACTTTCCTGTTAATAAATCACTTATAAACCTTTATTTTTGATATCTTAGTTAAGATTTACTACACGAGCTGTAGTAGTCTCGATCTTGAATGTTTTGCTTTGAGTTTCTTTACCATTAGAAATCTGGAATGTATACTCTCCATCTGCTAATGTGCTGAAATCAAATGTCCGGATATAGCTAGAATTGTTTTTCGTTACTTCTGTGTAAATAGTCTCGTTTTTAGCATTCAGAATAGTAATAAACACTTTGTTGTTATTATTCGCTGCTATGATTGTTTTAAATTTCAGCGAGTTTGGTAACTGGAACACTGTTGACTGCAATGATCCGGCTGCTGCTGGTTCTGGACCTGTAGCACCAAAAGTTACCTGAGTAGCTGCTACTGCAACGGCTGCAACCAATGTTAAGACAGCTTTACGGATAGCGAAACGAAGACGATTGTTAGTTACCTGAGTTTTCATAATTGTAGTTGTTAAATTGTTAGTTGTAGTTGAGATAGTAGTGTTTGAATTTAAAGAGATACTAGTTTCAGTTTTCATAGTTGTAAAATAATTTTTAAAAGAGTATTTTAAAGTTTTCATAGTTGCTTTCGGTAGTAGATATTTTCCAATCTCTGTGCCAATTCATAAGAATCTTCGTTTTTAGCTCAATTTCAAGGTTTTTCGATTTCCTTGCTTTTTCGCTTCTGTCCGGTTTCAAGATTACTTGTTCATTTTCGGACACATTGCTTATATTTTGCTTCAGAGTTCAGATTCAATTTTCAACCTGTTTTGAATATTTATGGCTATATGATGCAGCCGTAACCCTATCCATTAAAGATTTTAGGGTAAGTGGTTTGAAAAAAGGATAGAAGGAGGGAATAATTAGATGGATGGTAGGACCAGAGAGAGTAGAAAACGGTTTAAAAATAATGGCAGCCCATATAAGAGTAACTTTTCTCATATAGGCTGCAAAAAACAGGAGGATTTAATCTGCATAATATTTTTCTAAACCAGAAGCTGGTTTCCAGTCTGAGGTAGGTTCAAAGTAGTTCCATAATAGGCGGGATATATTTCGTATTAGTACATATCCTGCGTTAGTGTATTTCCAGCTTGTATCCTGTAGATTTTTGGTGATTATACAAAAGACATAATCACCGGAAGGGCCATTAACCAACACAACCTCTGAGCGGGATTCATTGACTGCCCCTTGTTTTGAGGCTACCTGTACATAAGGTGGAATTTCTGAAAGTGCTTCTTCGTCCCAATAAATTCGAGTCAGATTACGATAGATACGTTCACTGGCTGCCGGACTAATGAGTTTGCCTTCCCGAATGCTGACAAATAAATCGGCCATCTCTCTTGGTGTTGTTTGTCCCCAGCCATAAATTTTTCGTGCGTTTTCTCTGCCTGGTGTTCGGGAGTTTACGCGGGTGTGTCGAAATCCATAGTCTTCAAGTATTTTATTGATAGCAGTTCCTGTTCCTGCCAAGGACTGACACCATAAACTGGCTGTATTGTCACTAGTCGTAATCATCAGCATTATTACTTTGCTTAAGGTAATGACAGAACTGTCTTTGAATGACCCCAAAATATCTTCTCCTGCATATAGTAGCGAATCTTTATATACAAGTTTGTCATGGTAGTGAAGTTCTCCTTTTTCGATTTTATCCATGATGCCAATGGTAATCGGCACTTTGATCATACTGGCTGTAGGGAAAATGCTATCTGCATTCAGATAGGCTGTCTGACCAGTCTTCAGATTTCGAACATATATTCCTACTGTTCCTTTGAAGTCCTTTACTGCATCGGATAATTTCTTTTGTAAAATAGGGTCATTCTTTGGCTTGTTAGTTTGCGCCAACAGGCAAATAGGTAAACAGAGGCTAAGAAAAAAGGACAATAAAATAATTTTGGATTTCATAATGGTTGTTTAAAAGGGATGTATCCAAATATAGCTACATCTGGCTGTACCTAAAAATGAATCTGAAATACATATGGCGACACGTAAGTAGAAGACTCAACTATTTTAACGTATGAAGTGTTGAGGAGACATGGGACAAAAGATTAAACTAAGTGTACTGGATCAGTCACCTGTCAGAGCTGGTGGCACTGCATCACAGGCTATCAAAGAAACCATAGAATTAGCTCGTTTGGCTGATAGGTTAGGATATACCCGCTATTGGGTGTCTGAGCATCATAATATTACCAGTTTGGCAGGATCTACACCAGAAGTATTGATTGCTCATCTGGCAGGAGAGACAAAACACATACGTTTAGGCTCTGGAGGTATTATGCTTCCTAATCACAGTTCACTAAAAGTAGCCGAAAACTTTCGGATGCTGGAAACATTGTTTCCCGGACGTATCGACCTGGGATTGGGTAGAGCTCCTGGTGGAGATCGTATTACATCCAGTTTACTTAACCCCTCTAATACATTTAGCGAACAGGATTTTATCCAACAGATTGTAGATTTACAGGGTTTTCTGACAGATTCTCCAGATCGGGCTTCTGTACAGGCACATATCAGGGCTATTCCTATCGCAGATACTGTACCCCATTTGTGGATGCTTACTTCCAGTGGACATAGTGGATTGGTTGCTGCACATTTTGGTATGGCATTGTCTTTTGCACAGTTTATTAATCCAGTTGGTGGACCTCAGGCAGTAAAGACTTATCGAGAAAGTTTTCGTCCCTCAGATCAGTTTGCACAACCATACGCCACTGTAGGAATATTTGTGCTTTGTGCAGATACAGAAAAAAAGGCCAGAGAATTACAGGCTGTTATGGATTGGCGTTTTCTGAGTATAGAGAAAGGTATACGATCCGGATTAAGTACCTATGATGAGGTGAAGAATATTCAGTATACACAGGCTGAACTGTCACGTATTCAGTTTAACAGAGCTCGGATGATTGCGGGAACGCCTGAGCAGGTAAAACAACAAATTGAGCAGTTAGCCGTAGATTATCAGATAGATGAAATCGTTGCTGCAACCATTACCTATGATTTCGCTGACCGGATTCGCTCCTATGAGTTACTGGCAGAAGCCTTTGAACTCACTCCTTATGCTGAAAAGGCTGAATGTTTCTCTTCTTAGAAAATATATCAGATAGTCTATGAAGGTATGACTTCTTTAAGCTACTCCTTTTATGCTGCCGATAGCTGAACGTGGTTCTATGCAAAAACTTTTTTGAAGAAGACAAGGCTGGTCAACTTATCAGTGATCAATTTGCATATAACTCCAATGAGTTTTAATTGTAACTGGAGTTCCGATTACTTTTATTTTGCGCATAATTCACAGCAAGGCTCTTGTTTTGGTTTGTCTCAGTTGCCCCGCCATGAAAGAAGGTTTTGATCAGAACTCACGGCATTTTTGAGTTTGACCGGAGTTCCGATCATTTTTTGTTTTGCGCATAACTCACGACAAAATTTTTTTGACTGGAACTCCGATCACTTTTTCTTCTTGCGCATAGTTCACCGCAAAAACAAAATTTGATCGGAATTCACCGCAAGAAGAGAAAGTGATCGGAATTCACCGCAAACAATCGGCTGTCGTGAATCAAACGCAAGGATGTTTTTGTTATAAATCCGATACCTGTTACTCTCCTAAGCACATTTCTAGTACTAGGGAATACAGGTCAGTTCCAGATGTGGTTTGCTTCCGTTAAAATGATAGGTTTTCCATCTGTTACCAAAATGGTATGTTCATGTTGTGCTACAAAACTTTTATCTTTTGTGACCAGCGTCCAGCCGTCACCTTTATCATAGGCATGGGAGGCTCTTGTTGAAATGAATGTTTCAATAGCCACTACCGAATTTTTTTTGAAACGGGTTTTATTAAACCGGTCATAATAACATACAATATCACTAGGTTCTTCGTGCAGGCTCCGTCCAATACCGTGACCCGCCAGATTCCGAATAACTCTATACCCTGACATACGGGCTTCTTTTTCAATTAGATTTCCGATATCTGCTATCTTAATCCCTCCCCGAATGTGTTGAATCGCCTTGTATAAAATCTTGCGAGAGGCTTCTACCAGATTATTGTGATTGTGAATATCTTGTCCCAGTACAAACGATCCTCCGTTATCTGACCAATACCCATTCAATTCCGCAGATACATCAATATTTACCAGATCTCCTTCCTGCAATATAGTTTTCTCTGACGGAATCCCGTGAGCTACTTCATTATTAACGCTAATACACGTCCAACCTGGAAATCCATAGGCAAGATTGGGTGCGGATCGGGCATTATAGTGCGAAAGAAGCGAACCGCCATACTCGTCCAGTTCTTTGGTTGACATGCCTGGCCGGGCATATTCCCGCATTTTGCGAAGGGTTATACCTACCACTTCACTGATTTTTTGCATTCCGGCTAATTCACTCTCATTGGATATTGACATATGGCTGGACGTTTGTTGAAAAAAAGAAAGACGAAAAGATTATGAGTGTCTGATTTGACTAGTATACTGCTCAAAGCAGAAGATGAACAGAATAACGGTCAAAATTAAAAACGACCACTATTCTGTTCAAAACCAAAAATGAACTAGATTCAGTTCAAAAGCTATTTATAGTTTATGCTGTTTTGTCTAAAAGGCAAAAAAAGTTTGAACAGTATAGGGGGCAGTAGACAAGGTATTTCTCCTGTGTGCTTTCCATAAAAAAGACCTAATCTGGATGGATTAGGTCTTTTTTATAAGGAGGATTAAGAGTTAGCTAAGTTTCTCCAATACACGTTTGAAGGAAACTTCTTCACCTATGATGGAACGCAGCTCGCGGATATGAACGCGTTTTTGTTCTGTAGTATCACGATAGCGGATTGTTACTGTATCATCTTCCATTGTCTGGTAGTCAACTGCAATACAGAATGGGGTACCAATCAAATCTTGGCGAGTGTAACGCTTTCCGATGGCATCACGTTCTTCATAAATGACATTAAAGTCATAACGCAGATCATCCAGAATTGCTTTGGCTTTTTCAGGTAGACCATCTTTTCTCATTAATGGGAAGATAGCTGCCTTGACAGGTGCAATAGCTGGATGTAACTTCAAGAAGATACGGGTTTTCGGATTACCCTCTGCATCTACACCTTCGTCTTCTGTATAGGCATTGCTCAATACTGCCAGGAATAGACGGTCTGCGCCTACAGAAGTTTCCACTACATAAGGAATGTAGTTTCCATATGGCTTACCATTTTCATCCAGATCATTATCAAAGTACTGTTGTTTCTTTTTCGAATACTCCTGATGTTTGCTCAAATCATGATTGGTACGAGAATGAATACCTTCAATTTCTTTGAAACCAAATGGGAATTCATACTCAATATCAACGGCAGCATCTGCATAAAAGGCTAATTTTTCATGAACATGCCACTTTAACTTTGCAGCTGGCAAGCCTAATGCTTCATGCCATTTGCGACGGGTTTCTTTCCAGTATTCGTACCATTGCTGTTGTGTTCCGGGACGTACAAAGAACTGCATCTCCATTTGTTCAAATTCACGCATCCGGAAAATGAACTGGCGTGCTACTACTTCGTTTCTGAAAGCTTTACCAATCTGAGCGATACCAAATGGAATTTTCATCCGGCCGGTTTTCTGCACATTCAGGAAGTTTACAAAGATACCCTGAGCAGTTTCCGGACGCAGGTATATAGTGTCTGCATCTTCTGCCACAGCACCCATCTGAGTAGAAAACATCAGGTTAAACTGACGCACATCTGTCCAATTGGCTGTTCCAGAGACTGGACAAACGATTTTTTCTTCCAGAATCAGATTACGTACACCTTCCAGATCATTTGCTTCCAGCAAACGAGCCAGGCGATTACGCAAGTCTTGTCCACGGGTTTCATCACCTGCTTTTTCATATTCGGCTGCCTTATCTTCAATCAGCACATCTGCCCGATAGCGTTTTTTGCTGTCCTTGTTATCAATCATTGGATCACTGAATCCATCCACGTGGCCAGATGCTTTCCAGGTTAATGGATGCATAAAGATAGCCGCATCTACCCCTACAATATTCTCGTTTAGCTGAGTCATGGCTTTCCACCACAACGCTTTCAGGTTGTTTTTCAACTCCACACCGTATTGACCATAGTCATATACAGCAGCCAGACCATCGTAAATTTCACTGGATGGAAACACAAAACCATACTCTTTGGCATGTGAAATAATTTTTTGCAATGTACTTTCCGTAGTAGATTGTGCTTGCGGTTTTTGCATGTATGTAAAAAATTAGTAGTTTACGAAACCAATTGTATTTTTTGCCAAGAAAACATAGGGCGCAAATTTATAGACTTTGCGACAACATATTCTAATAATAAAGTAGCAATATTTGTGTTTCAGGCATTTTATTGTATTTTAGAGTATTCATAACCCAGTTCAGCGAAATTATTTTGCAGAATTATTTTGAGCATCGATAAAACCTTCCTAAATTTGCAGTCCTTTTTTGGAGGGAGGTTTTTATTCACATATTTATATACTGTTTGTCATGAGTGAGATTATTAAATCTATCGAGGCTGAATATACAGGACGCAAGGCTAATTTTCCTGAGTTTAAAGCTGGGGATACAATAAACGTTCACGTAAAAATCCGTGAAGGTAACAAAGAGCGTATTCAGCAATTTCAAGGTACTGTGATTCAGCGTCGCAATGCTAGTACTACTGGTGAAACTTTTACTGTAAGAAAAGTTTCTAATGGTATCGGTGTTGAGCGTATTTTCCCAATTTTATCTCCAAGTATTGAGAAGATCGAACTGGTTCGTCAAGGTAAAGTGCGTCGGGCACGTCTGTTCTACCTGCGTGGTAAGCAAGGTAAAGCGGCTCGTATTAAAGAGAAAAAAACCGTAGTGGGGCAAGCATAGAAAAAAAATATTTGTATATTTGGGAAATTTCACCTAAGTTTTTTGCATAGTTTTCATAGTTGTAGTAGCAAAGAAGCCGTCTGATGGACGGTTTTTTTGTTTATATGCCTCATAGTCAGGTAGTTCTGTAGGAAGTAAACTGATTATGCATATTTTACCGGATACAGATTTTCGGGTAAAAGCGGCTTATTTTTAGTCTACAGGAATATTTTGCACCTTTGCATACAAAATTTTTTTTCAGATTTTATGTTGCTTCATTTTTATAAATATCAGGGGACAGGAAACGACTTTGTGATCATTGATGACCGCAAACAAACCTTTCCAATAAGTCAGGAACTCGTTGCCAAATTGTGTGATCGTCGTTTTGGTATAGGAGCAGATGGGTTGATGTTATTGCAGAACCATCCGGAGTATGATTTCCGAATGGTGTACTTCAATTCCGATGGAAATACAAGTAGTATGTGTGGCAATGGAGGGCGTTGTCTGGTACGATTTGCACATGCATTAGGGATCTTTAAAGAGACAACTACCTTCGAGGCTGTGGATGGATTGCATGAAGCATCTGTGAAGGATAATCTGGTGTATTTGAAGATGAATGATGTTCGCTATGTACAACGTGAAGCCGGATATGATTTCCTGAATACGGGTTCTCCTCACTACGTCACCTTTATGGAACAGGTTCAATCTATGACCCATGAGGAAGTTGTAAAACAAGGACGCGCTATTCGTTATAATGATTATTTTGGACCCAAAGGAGGCACAAATGTAAATTTTGTAGAATTTCTGCCAGACAATAGTCTGTTTGTACGTACCTACGAACGAGGTGTGGAAGATGAAACCTATTCCTGTGGTACGGGTGTGACAGCCTGTGCACTGGCAGCCAACTTTCATCAGTTAAAAAGTCCTGTGCAGATTCGCACAAAAGGAGGAGACCTACAGGTGGCCTTTAACCAGGTAGGAGAGCAGGAGTTTACAGATATTTATCTGATAGGTCCTGCAGAGAAGGTGTTTGAGGGTATGATTGAAATATGATATAATTCTATAACAGTATTGATTGTTGTAAACGGGTTGATTTCTTTCCCTGGTGAAGAAGTTAACCCGTTTTTCGTTAAGAGTGGTCATTGTTTACATTCAGCTTAAACGGTTACTAATGGACAAACTCTTAATTTATGAAACTATTCGTCTATATCTTTGGAGGTGTCGGTGTGGCACTAGTAATTGGTTCTGTATTTAGTCTTATCCATTCCCGAAATTTCATCGCAAACTCAGAAACATCAGAAGGCATCGTTACTCAGTTGAATTATCACAGAGATAGCGATGGAGGAGGTACCTATTATCCGATGGTTCAGTTTAGCACTCAGACCGGAAGTGTTTTTAACGTGGCTGGAAACACCGGTTCTAATCCTGCTGCTTATTCCATTGGCGAAACGGTGAAAGTGTACTATAATCCTGAGAATCCAACTGATATTATGCTGCCTGACTTCTTTTCGATGTGGGGTGTTACACTGATTCTGGGAGGACTTGGGCTGGTGTTCTCTACAATAGGAGGAGCAGTTGGTTTCTCCATTTACAAGCAAAAAGTAAATACAGAATGGTTACAACAACATGGCGAGTCCGTTCAGGCGCAATTCAGTTCTATATCACTGAATACTAATCTGACAATTAATGGACGAAATCCTTTTGTCATCTACTGTCAATGGGTAGATACTTTATCTAATAAGGTTTATGTATTTCAAAGTAAGAATATCTGGTTTGATCCTGCTCCCTATATTTCTCAGACACAGTTAAAAGTATTGATAGATCCCAAAAATCCTAAAAAGCGACATTATGTAGATCTTTCTTTTCTTCCACAGGAAGCCTAATCGTTTATTGAGTTATAATTAAAATACCCTATTCCAGCAGAGGGAATAGGGTATTTTAATTATATTGGTTCTCTACTAAAAACCTCTTTATTTTTTCAATCCATTTTTCTTCGCCCACTTTGATACAACAAACCTTGAAAGAATATTTTTGTCCTTCTATTTCGACACCTTTACTATCATCAATCAGGATATCTATTCCAAACGTAGGTGGATATTTGGAGCTACGAACTGAAACTTTTCTTTCATGTATGGATTGGTTAATAACTCCATCCAATCGAATACCGTAAAGCCAGAAAATCCGACGAATATAACTTGGAGTGCGATAGGAGGTTGTATATATCCAGGTTTGCCAGCCTTGAGTTTTACAAAACTCAAAGAGTTCTTTGGTTCCTTCTCTCAGTTGTTCATACGATATAACTCTGGCAAAAAAAGATCTTGTAGGCAACTCTGTCGGAAATCGGTACCTGGAACAGAGTAAGGTGTCATCCAGATCAAAGGCGATGCGCATACAAATGGCTTTGTTATTTTTTTGTACTTACCAGCAATACTCCTGCCAAAACCAGAACAGTGCCGATCCCTTCTCGTAATTCCACCGTTTCATTTAAAAAGAAATAACCCAAAACAATAGTAGAAACCGGACCTATGCTGGCTACAATGGCAGCTCTACCTGCGCCAATAATCTTTATTCCTGCTGTTACCAGAAAGGTAGGGATAACTGTCGAAAATATAGCCAGGGCCATTCCGTAATAATAAACCTGTGCCGGAAAATGCCATAACGATTCCGGATAAGAGATCAGATAGTGTAGAATCACTGCAAAAGAGGATACTATCATGGCATAAGCATTGAATCGAACGGCACCAAAGCGTGGGATCATGCGACCACTACCTACTAGATAAATAGCATACGTTAGTGCACTTCCGAAGATCAGAAAGGCACCCATCCATATATTAGTTTGCTTAAGAAAGGATTGGCCTGAAAACACAACCAGCATGCCGGCATACGTAAGGACTAATGCAAACACCTCAGTACGGCCTATTGGTTTTTTGAATACTGACCAGGAAATCACAACAACCAACGTAGGGTATACAAATAAAATAAGCCTTTCCAGACCTGCGCTGACGTATTGTAATCCCCAGAAATCCAGAATACTGGCAGCATAATATCCAAGTATACCCAAGCCAGCTAGCTTTCCATAGTCTGTAAATGTGAGCCTGGATTGACTTTCAGATTCTGCATTCTCAGCTAAATTGGTTTTTTCCGTTACGCCTCCTAATTCTCTCCCTAGCAAAGGTAGTTTAGGGAGCCATGTTTTCCGGTTCACATACAATGCAACTCCTACAAAGAAAGGCAATGAAAATACCATACGCAGACATAGCAGAGAAACCGGATCTACAGGATAGCGAAATGCCAGTTTGATCATGACTGCCTTCGCTGAAAAAAGCAGAGCTGAAAAAAAGACAGCAATAATGCCCAGTAAGGGGTTGATAGAGGTAGTAACAGACGCTGATTTAGTTGTCAAGGAAAAAGTATTTCAATGAATAAATTTGATAATTAGGTTACAAAAGGATTATTTCCAAAGTTCCAATATTTTTTTACTATTTTCGCCCCTTGCTACAAAGTGTTGTTTATAACAAAAATATTTGTTTTATCATGTGCTTCGTTGCACAAACCGAATAACCATTAATCTTGTACTTCATGAGTTTTAAGCGAATTAATGACATTACTGGCTGGGTAGTGTTTCTCATTGCGGCTGTTGTGTACACTCTCACCGTTGAGCCTACGGCTAGTTTCTGGGATTGTGGCGAGTTCATTGCTGCATCATACAAACTGCAGGTTCCTCACCCTCCCGGAGCACCTATATTTTTGATGGTTAACAGGGCATTTGCCTTGCTGGCTGGATCTGATGTAACTAAAGTTGCATTCTGGATTAATATGCAGTCAGTATTGACCAGTGCCGGAGCTTCTTTGTTTTTATTCTGGACTATTACGTTATTAGGTCGTAAAGTTTTCAAAAAGTCCGCAGAGCAACTCGTATTTGGTGAAACTTTCCTTTTAATGGGAGCTGGTGTTGTAGGAGCGTTGGCTTATACGTTTTGTGACTCCGCCTGGTGGTCTGCTGTAGAAGCAGAAGTATATGCGATGTCTTCTTTCTTTACAGCATTTGTTTTCTGGGCTATTCTGAAATGGGAGTTAATAGAAGATGAGGCAGCAGCTAATCGCTGGCTTATCTTTACAGCTTACATGATTGGTCTTTCTACAGGTGTTCACTTACTAAACCTTGTTGCCTTACCTGCTCTTGGATTAGTCTACTACCATAAAAATTATAAGTTCAGTGTGATGGGTCTGCTGGCTGCTTTGGCAATCAGTGGTGCTGTGATTCTATTTATCATGCTGGGAGTTATCCCTGGATTACCAAGTCTGGCAGGAAGTATTGAGATCTTCTTTGTTAACAGTTTAGGATTACCATTTAATTCAGGTATTATCTTCTTTGTTCTTTTGTTTGTTGGGGCCTTGGTTTTTGGTATCTATTATACTCAGAAGCACCAGAAAGTACTGTGGAATACGGCTATTCTTTCATTTACGTTTATCATCGTCGGATATTCCTGTTACATGCTGGCATTGGTTCGGTCAAATTTTAATCCGCCAATCAATGAAAATGATCCAAGTAACGTAATTGAGTTCGTAAAATACCTGAAACGTGAACAGTATGGTGATCGTCCTTTATTCTTCGGACCTACTTTCATTACTCAATTGGTAGACACAAAACGTACTAGTCCTGTATATCTGAAAGGCAAAGACAAATACGAAATCTATGATTATAAGATTGAGTATGTGTATGAAGATCGTGGACAGATGTTATTCCCTCGTTTGTTTAGCCGTCAGGACAACCACCCTCAATTATATCGTCAGAAATTAGGGCTACGTCCGGATGAACGCCCTACCTTTGCTGATAACATTAAGTTTCTATTCACTTACCAGATCGGATATATGTATTTCCGCTATTTCGGCTGGAACTTTATTGGCCGGGAAAGTGACATTGAAGGAGCGGGTACATTAACACCTGTAATGGCAGGAAAAGCAGTTCCTACTGAAGTAGAGCATAACAGAGCCCGAAACAATTTTTGGGCATTGCCACTGATTTTAGGTGCTATTGGATTGGTCTTTCAATTTAATCGTGACAAGGAAGGTTTTGGTGCAACCTTTATTTTGTATTTCCTTACTGGAATAGCGTTGGTACTGTATCTGAACTCACCTCCTGTTGAACCTCGTGAGCGGGATTATATTTATGTAGGGTCGTTTTATGCCTTTACTATATGGATCGGACTGGGAGTAATTGCTCTTGGTGATGCACTACTTAAGTACCTGAAAAATTCCACTACAGTTGCTTTTGCTACTACGGCTGTTTCTCTGATTGTACCAGGAATTATGCTTCAACAGGGATATGATGATCATGACCGTTCGGGTCGCTATATGCAGGTAGATTGGGCAAAGAATTTACTGAATTCCTGCGCTCCAAATGCAATCTTGTTTACAGGTGGAGATAATGATACCTTCCCTCTATGGTATGTGCAGGATGTAGAAGGTTTCCGTACGGATGTACGGGTGTGTAACCTAAGTTTGCTGGGAACAGAATGGTATATCAGCCAAATGAAACGTAAGGTATATGAGTCTGAGGCATTACCTATCTCTCTGGAAGAGAAGAACTATAAAGGAAAAAATGAACAGATTCCAGTAATAGAAAATGAAGCTGTGAAAGGTGGTATAAATCTGAAACAATATATGCAACTGGTAAAGGATGAAAACCCTGCTATCCAGTATGCATATGGTAGTGAAAAGCTGACTATCCTGCCTTCCAAAACACTGGTATTGCCTGTAGATGTAAACAAAGTGCGTAGTATGGGCATTGTGAAAACTGAATTGCAGGATTCTATCAAATCTGAGATGGTATGGAGTGTGAATCGTGGTGATCTGTTAAAACCAGACCTGATTATGCTTGATATGATTACCAATAATAACTGGGAGCGTCCTATTTACTTTAATACAACATTATCTCAATCCAGTTACCTGGGACTGCGTGAGTATATGCAGCAGGAAGGATATGCTATGCGTTTATTACCTGTTAGGGTACAGGGAGCACGTGATGGCTATGTAAACTCTGACATTATGTTTGACAACATGATGAAAAAGACCTTCTGGCGTAATACGGACAACCCTAAAGTATATTATGATGCAAACTATCGGGCACTGCCTACTATTGTTCCTCGTCGTGCATTCCTTGAACTGGCAGAGCAATTAATGATGGAAGGTAAAAATGATAAGGCTCGTGAGGTTGCATTATTCTGCTTGAAGGTATTACCAGATCAGACTATCCCATACGATTTATACACTACACCTTTGGTTTCTGTACTGTTAAAAACAGGAGATGAGAAAAAGGGTATGGAGGTAGCGAAGATTATGGGTGATCGTGCTGTAAAAAATCTGGATTACTATATGCAGAACGATCCACAGAATGATGATTCCCGGTTGAGTATGTACATTCTGAGTCAGGTTGCCAATGCCTTGAAAGAAGCTGGTAAAAAAGAAGCGGATGCTTATGAAAAAGTATTGAATCGGTATGCTCCTGCTTTCGGTGGACAATAAAATACAAGATTATAGATGATAAAAAATCCCCTGATCTCTCAGGGGATTTTTTATTTGCCACTGTTGGAAAATGATAGTCAATCAGATTTAAGTAAAACAAAAGGCTTGCATCCTGAATATAGCAGGAAAACAAGCCTTTGAATAAATGAATTTGTAGTTTATGAATCGCAGAATTAATTAATCATAATTCAAATTAGGCGCCAACCATTTTTCTGCTTCTTCTATGGTCATATTCTTACGTTGAGCATAATCTTCCAATTGATCCTTAGCCATCTTGCCAACTGGAAAATATTTTGCTTGTTCATGAGAGAAATACCATCCACTTACAGAACTGGCCGGATACATAGCAAAGCTTTCTGTTAATGTAATTCCAATCTGTTGTTCTGCGTCCAGCAGATCAAACAAGGTGCGTTTTTCTGTATGATCCGGGCAGGCTGGATAGCCAGGGGCTGGACGAATACCCTGGTATTCTTCCGAAATCAGATCTTCATTGCTTAGTTTCTCATTGGTTGCATATCCCCAGAATTCCCGGCGGACACGTTCATGCATGAGTTCTGCAAATGCTTCGGCGAGACGATCTGCCAATGCCTTGATCATAATAGAGTTATAATCATCATGATCTTTTTCGTATTGTTCTAAAAGAGACTCAATACCAATACCCGCCGTAACTGCAAAGGCACCAATGTAATCTGTCTTACCTGTTTCAAGAGGTGCAATAAAGTCTGAGAGACATATATTCGGAACATTGGCCGCTTTTTGTCCTTGTTGGCGAATAAAGTGAAGTTTGTTTGTGACAGCCTCCTGCTTCCGAACCTGAGCATCTTTTACTACATATTTTACATGTTTATGAGAGCCATGTTTTTCACAAGGCACTTCTACTACTTCTTCTTGATAGTCATAGAGAACTACATCATCGCCAACCGCATTTGCCGGATAGAAACCTACAACAGCTTTTGCTTTCAGGGATTTATCTGTTATGATTTTTTGAAGCATCTGTTGAGCATCTTCATAAAGACGTTTTGCTTCTTCTCCTACAACCGGGTTTTCAAATATCTTTGGATACTTACCTTGTAGCTGCCATGTCTGGAAGAATGGAGTCCAGTCGATGTATTTAGCTATTTCAGCAAGGTCATAATCTTCAAAGTAACGATTGCCCAGGAACTTAGGCTGATACATCGGGGAGGCTTCCCAATCAATTTTCAGTCTATTCTCACGTGCTTTTTCAATAGAAACGTAGTTCTTGTCTTTCTGACGATTCGCATGGTCTGAACGAAGTTTGGCATATTCGCCTTTTATCTCCTGAAATATTTCTTCACGGGTTTGTTCGTTTTGTACTAGCTTTCCGGCAACTGGTACCGAGCGACTCGCATCCAGCACATGGATAACCGGACCGGAGTAATGAGGATCAATTTTGACTGCAGTATGGATACGTGAAGTTGTTGCACCACCAATCAGTAATGGAATGGTAAATCCTTGGCGTTCCATTTCTTTTGCAACGCCTACCATCTCATCCAGACTTGGCGTAATCAAGCCACTCAAACCAATAATGTCAGCATTTTCTCTACGAGCTGCTTCCAGAATTTTGTCTGTAGGTACCATTACACCAAGGTCAACGATTTCGTAGTTATTACAACCTAACACCACACCTACGATATTCTTTCCGATATCATGCACATCTCCTTTAACTGTTGCCAGCAAGATTTTACCTGCCGAAGAACTTCCACCACCGCTTTTTTCTGCTTCGATAAATGGTAGCAGATAAGCTACTGCTTTTTTCATTACCCGAGCCGATTTTACCACCTGAGGAAGAAACATTTTTCCTGCACCAAACAGATCTCCAACCACATTCATCCCATCCATCAATGGCCCCTCAATAACTTTTAATGGACGATCTACTTGCTGACGGGCCTCTTCTACATCCTGATCGATATAATCTACAATACCTTTTACAAGACTATGTGCAAGACGTTCGCCAACTGTTCCGTTTCTCCAGGCCAGATCTTCGACTTTTTCCTTGCCTTGCGCCTTTACTGTTTCAGCAAAAGCAATTAATCTCTCAGTTCCGTCCGGACGACGGTTAAGCAACACATCTTCTACTAGTTCCAGTAAATCTTTGGGTATATCATCATAAACTGCCAACTGACCTGCATTGACAATACCCATATCCATTCCAGCCTTGATTCCATGATACAGAAAAGCAGAGTGCATAGCTTCACGTACATGGTCATTACCCCGGAAACTAAATGATATATTGGATACCCCACCTGATACTTTTGCATAAGGAAGGTTTTCTTTTATCCATTTGGTTGCATTAAAGAAATCAACTGCATAGTTGTTGTGTTCTTCAATCCCTGTTGCAACTGTCAGGATGTTAGGGTCGAAGATGATATCTTCAGGTGGGAAGCCTACTTCTTTTACCAGAATGTTGTATGCTCTTTCACAAATCTGAATTCTGCGTTCGTATGAGTCTGCCTGCCCCTGTTCATCAAAAGCCATTACCACAGTTGCTGCACCATAACGCAGTATCTTATGTGCATAGTCTTTGAATTTTTCTTCCCCTTCTTTTAGGGAGATAGAATTTACAATTGCCTTACCCTGTACACATTTCAATCCGGCTTCAATAACTTCCCATTTGGAAGAGTCTATCATGATTGGGACACGGGAGATATCAGGTTCTGCTGCTATCAGATTCAGAAATGTAGTCATCACCTCTACGGAATCAAGCATCCCTTCGTCCATGTTAATATCTATGACCTGGGCTCCACCTTCTACCTGCTGACGTGCTACACTCAGGGCTGCTTCATAATCCCCTGTTTTAATAAGTCGTGCAAATGCTTTCGATCCTGTTACATTGGTTCGTTCCCCAACATTGATGAAATTAGTTTCTTTAGTTACCCGTAATGGTTCCAGACCTGACAATTTCATTGTCTTGTCAAACTGGGGTAGAGGACGTGGTTGATAGTTGGCTGCTACTTTTGCAATAGCCTGAATATGATCAGGTGTAGTACCACAACACCCACCTATTATATTGACAAAGCTATCTGACAGAAACCCTTCTACAATGGCTGCCATCTCATCCGGAGATTGATCATATTCGCCAAATTCGTTTGGTAGTCCGGCATTAGGATATGCAGAGGTAAAGAAAGGAGATTCCTTTGCCAGTGTTTGGACATACGGACGCATTAAGTCTGCACCTAGTGCACAATTAAGTCCTACTGAAAGCAATGGCAGATGTGATACAGAGGTTAAGAATGCTTCCGTTGTCTGTCCGGATAGGGTACGTCCGGAGGCATCTGTGATGGTTCCGGAAACCATGATAGGCAAAGGCTGCTTGTCTTTGTTATTGACAAAGAATAAATCAATGGCAAATAAAGCCGCTTTGGCATTAAGCGTATCAAAAATGGTTTCTACCAATAGTATATCCGCTCCACCATCAACAAGTCCGCGTACCTGCTCATAATAAGCGTCAACCAGTTGATCAAACGTAATGGCACGATAACCAGGATTGTTAACATCTGGCGATAAAGATGCAGTACGGTTAGTTGGGCCCATAGCACCTGCTACAAAGCGAGGCTTTTCAGGGTATTTTGCATTAAATTCTATTACCGCTTCTTTTGCTACCTTCGCTGACTCATAGTTCAATTCATATACCAGATCTTCCATATGGTAGTCTGCCATCGCGATAGAAGTACCTGAAAAGGTATTGGTTTCAATGATATCTGCACCTGCTTCCAGATATTTGGTATGGATTTCCTTAATGATTGCTGGTTGTGTAATAGATAACAAGTCATTGTTACCTTTCAAATCATGGGGGAAATCCTTAAAGCGTTCTCCTCTGTAGTCTTCTTCTGTCAGATGATATCGTTGAATCATGGTTCCCATGGCTCCATCAAGTATCAGGATACGTTGCTTGAGAATATCGCGAATGTCAGTCATGTAGGTATAGCTATGTGTTAATGTCGATGTATGGTATATATTCTTAGTATAGTAGATGAAAATTATTTCTTATGCAGGAATCCAATTGTTCCGAACCTGCCACTTTCCATTAGTTGTTCTTTTTCTGCTTTAGAAAGGTGTTTAATTTTGGGTCCGAAGTTAAGGGTATTGATACTGATTGTCCGACGCCAGTCTTCTGTTTTGAGTTTGTTACGATTCAGATTTTCACTGACAATAGTGTAAAAGGCAGACATATAACTCTTAAAGTTGTAAATCTCATAGGGTGCGAGCCCTTTCTGTTGAGTGTCATAGGTTATTTGCTCTTCTCTATCCAGACGCAAACCAAGTGTTTCCGGATTGAATACATAGGTATCTGAAGAAAGTTCAGGTTGTGGCCTGTATAAATACTTGTTCTGGTCAAAAAGGTCAATAGGATAATTAGCTAAAATACCTCCATCTACCATTACATTTACCTTCTGACCAGGCGCAGGTTTTGCTATAGTATTACCAAGAGAATCTATAAACATGGCTTTAAAATACAGAGGTATCGACATAGAAATACGAACTGCATCTGATACTTTCATGGCTGGATAGGTTTCGTATGACAACACTTCGACCTTTTGTTGGGTAAGATTGGTGCCTGTGACATATAAATCCCTCATACCGTTTGGGCCTGCCATAGTATGCAGTTGGCCCAGTGTAATATTGTCAAGTCCTGTTTTGGCCTTTAGTTGTTCTTCCAGCCATTTTGTAAACTTTTCACCCCTGTACCAGCCATAATATTTAACAAGTCTGTTGCTACCACCTATGAATACGAAACGGCCATCGTTCATTTTTTTTACAGGCATGGCATAAATTAGTTGTTTGATTTCATCTGCCGAATATCCTACAGCCAGAAGTGCGGCCTGTATAGCTCCCGCTGATGTGCCACCTACCCGGATAACAGAATCCAGCATACCCCTCCGTTCCAGTTCCTGAATAGCACCACTATAGGCTATACCCCGAATACCGCCTCCTTCCATTACCAGATTTCGATAAACGGCTGTGGCCTGGCCAAAGCATTGACCAGTTGCATAATATGCAAAGAATAGGAAAAAGAGATATCTCATTCCAGTTGTTTTTAGAGCCTATACGTATGCGGTTCCAGAGAGGAGGATCATTTGATGGGTTGCAAATGAGGCTTCTTCCTTATCTTTCCCCAGAAAATAGTTTGTTCTGGGGTGGAAAGTAGCACCTTTTTTTACGTTTCAGAGATGCAATTCTGGTAGTAGTAAGATATCTGAAACGAAAAACGGTTGCCAAGACATCATTGGGTCCATTCCCTCCGTCTTTCTGGATAAGCATTTGTGTACAAAGGTATATAATTAAAAGGAAGATAAAAAATAGATACATAGTGATTCAGTTTCATAAAATAATTCATAGTATACACAGGAATAAGAACTATCTATGGGAATGTATCTAAAACAAAGGTGTTATTTTTGTTTTGATAGATGGCAAAGAATAGTGTGGATACATATTGTTAAATCTTAAACATTCTTCAGATTTTTTACTTATGAAATTAGGTGCCATTGATATAGGGTCAAATGCTGCCCGTATGCAAATTAGTCTGGTATTACATGATGGAGATAAAGTATCTTTTAAACAGGTAGAGTACATCCGGTTTCCACTCCAATTGGGAAAGGATGTTTTTCATTCTGGCGTAATTGGTCCTCAGCGTGAAGCAAATCTGACCAAGTTTATACATGCCTGTAAGTTGTTGTTTGAATTGCATGAAGTAGACCAGTTTCGTCTTTGTGCTACATCGGCTATGCGTGAAGCAGAAAACGGACCAGATATTGTGAAGCGGATACAAGAAAAACTGAATATGCGTATTCAAGTTATCACAGGGAATCAGGAGGCTGAGCTGGTTAACAATGTAGTAGTACGTGAATTGGATGCAGCTACTTATGTGCACATTGATGTAGGAGGAGGGAGTACTGAATTGAATGTATATGTAAATCAGAAAAAAATTGCAGCTCGGTCTTTTAAAATTGGCTCGGTACGATTACTCGAAGAGCCTAAAAAAGCTGCGCGCCAATGGAAGTCTATGAAAGAATGGCTAGAAGAAGAACTTACAGGGCTTTCAGATTCTGTCTATGCTGTAGGAACGGGAGGGAATATCAGCAAAATTTATGAGATGGCTAAGCTTTATCAGTTCACACAACAGAGCGTAAGTGGAATGGTAAGTCGGGACGATATTGAAACCATTCATGATTTTGTAATGCGACATTCTGTAGAAGATCGGATCAACAAACTACGTTTGAACCCTGATCGGGCGGATGTGATTGTACCTGCAGCAGAAATATATTTATATGTAATGCAGTGTGCCAATGCTGATCTGATCAAAGTGCCTGAAATAGGTCTGATTGATGGGATTATACAAGGCCTCTATGAGAAGGTAAAAAAAGTAAGGGTATAAAAGAGTAAAAGCTCGTTTGTAAAATCAACAAACGGGCTTTTACTCTTTTGATAATAAGCTCTTATCGTCTTTTCCATTGGAGAAGTTTTAGTTTCCAATAGAACCATGAATCTACATCGCCATTGTGTACATGGAACTCACTGCGACGAATCTTGTCAAAGAGCTTGATGGCATCATCAAGTTGATTGTTTCTTAAGTAAGACCATGCCAGATAATATTCCGCTTCCTGGTAATAACCATACGTGTTTTCTTTTGCAGATAGATATAGAACCTGCTTAAAACAATAGATTGCTGTAGAGGCTTGATTTAGAGCAAGGTATGCATTGCCTGCAAGAAAAGTCTCCATAAGGCTTTTTTCTTTGCTGCCTTTATATAATTCTACTACACGAACATAGTTGGCATTCACATATTCTGTATGAATCAGGTATTCTGTTTTGGGATGTTTGGGACCTGCTTCACCACGAACTGCATCAGAGGTAAAACTGCTAAAATCATCACTATACAGGCTATTAGGATTCAGTGACATAAAACCAATAGCTGACCAGGCAACGATAAGAAACACAATAATAGCTGCTATTCGTAAATAAAAGCGTATATTTTGTGTAGAGGTATCCTGATTCCTTTTTTGTAAGCTTACCATTTTCTTATGGATCTCTTTTAATTCTTCACGTTGTCCATAGCTGCGAATCAACGTGCTGGCTGTACGTATTGATGTTACTTCTTCCTGTAAAGAAGAATTGGTTGAGAGTTGGTCTTCAAAATTGGCTTTCTCCTCAGTATTGAGTTCATTACGCAGGTATGCATCTATGTATTCCCAGCGTTCTTGTTGTGTGTTATTCAGTTCCATATGCCAGTAGTTCTTTAACAGTGTTTTTCATACCCGGATTCGTATCAATCCAATCGATTAGCTTCTTCATGCACTTGTACTTCTGATTACGAACTACTTGTTCACTTTCGTAATGCATACGTTCGTAGATTTCTTTCATAGAAAGGTTTTCGTAATAGTAGTAGACTAAAATCTTTTTACATGTTTCACCTAGCTGCTCTATTAATTCCAATACCTTCTGCTTAGACTCATTTTTGATCAGTGCTTCCTGTAAATCTTCTGACTCTTTAGATTGGGGTTCGTATGATTCTGTATCACGGATAAACATACGGTCTCTTTTTTTAAGTTCATTAAGCCATATATTGCGGGCAATGGCATATAGAAAAGTCTTAATACTTGACTCTCCTCTGAATTTTTCACGTTCTACAAGATCAACAAAGGTGATGATCGTTTCCTGAAAAATATCTTCGGCATCTTGCTGACTTCCTTTATTCTTTCTAATGAAGTTAGTTAAATTCTCAAAGTGCTCCGTATATAAATAACTAATAGGTTGCTCAAGATTTCTTCCGAACTTGACTAGCTGTATAATTTCCTCATCCGAATATCGTTTACCGATTTTCATTGTGTCGGGTATAAGTTTGTAAATAGTCCTTAGTTAAATGTAACCCAAATTTTGAAAAAAAATTAAGAAATTTATGTAATCCTGTTTACTTTTTAGGCTATACCCTCATTAAAGCCTACTGGTTTTTGTATCTGAAGTTTTTTTAAGTCTATTTTGACTTTGTTGGTTACAATTTGGAGGGATTATTTTACCAATGGAGTATGATGGGAAAGACTAAAGTAGTGAGAAGGATTTTGAAGTATTGGTAAAATAACTATGAAAGCAAAAAATAATTCAGGTAGAGTCCGTGTATTTTTGATTATTCTATTGGTGTGTTTCTGGGGTATTATGATTCGTCTTGTGATGATTGAAGATACATGGGTAATTGCACTTTTGGGAATCTTATCCTGGACAGCGTTTTTACTCTTCTCAATGCGTAGGACTTTATTACAATGGATACATCAGCCATCTTCTCATCCACATAGAAATATTCGTGCAGATCGGCCTTGTTCTACTAGATAAGGTGTTATAGATCTGACAAGACAAATAGATTTCTTCATGCTTGATCAAAAAAATGCAAAGTCATTGACCTTGCATTTTTTTTATGGTTATATTTCGGCAAGATAGCTTTATCCGCCTTTTACCTGTTGTTCACAAGCCTCTTATTTCAGAGTATAGATAGTTTCGCTAGTTGAGGTAAAAGCCATGGATATTGTATAGCAAGTATATCCAACTGAATATTTTGCACTATATATAATCTACTACTCATGTTTGTATTGTCAGAGACCCCTTCCATTGCTAATCACTTTATTGCTGAACTTCGGGATATTGATATTCAAAAAGACAGAATGCGTTTTCGGCGCAATATGGAAAGATTGGGAGAGATGCTGGCATATGAAGTATCTAAATCGCTGACCTATGAAACCGCTCAGATTCAAACACCTCTGGGAGTGTCTGAAACATTGCTACTAGAACAGCAACCGGTTCTGGGAACTATCCTTCGGGCTGGATTGCCCATGTATCAGGGGTTTGTCAATGTATTTGATAGAGCAGAAAGTGCATTCATAGGAGCATACCGTGGAAAACCCAATGATGACTACTCATTCGATATTGAAATGCAGTATACTGCTATGCCTGATCTTGAAGGAAAAGTGTTGATTTTGATAGACCCTATGCTTGCAACTGGTAAATCTGTTATCCGGACACTGACTTCATTACGTACATTTGGAAAGCCTGCCTCATTGCATCTGGTTTCTGCTATTGCTACTCCTGAAGGTGTAAATTATGTGCAACAGTACTTTCCTGAAGCAAAGTTCTGGATTGGAGCACTGGATGAAAGCCTAAATCACAAATATTATATTGTACCTGGACTGGGAGATGCTGGTGATCTGGCTTTTGGTGAGAAAATGTAAAATGGTATAAATTTGTGCATTCCTGAAATAAGAAAAGTCCATGATTAACAATCATGGACTTTTGCTACTGTCAGTTACTCAGATTGCGGTTCCTTTCACTGGCAACTACAACTAAACAAACGCTTAGTTTTTACCGTCTTTCCGATCTTCTTTTCTATCACGTACATTTTCTCTGCGATCTCTTCTATTTTCTGCTCTATCTCGTACGTCTTCTCTACGATCTTTGCGATCCTCTGCTTTGTCTACTTTATCTTCTAATTTGTCAAGTTTACCTCCATTATGTTTGGCATCGCGCACGTCTTCTCTTTTATCCCTTTTGTCTTCTCTACGATCTGCACGATTCTCACGTCGGTCAGCTCTGTTTTCTTTCCTATCTGCTACATCTTCTGCCCGATCTATTTTGTCTTCAATCTTGTCCTTATTTACAGGAGTTGTTTGCGCCTTTAGTTCATTGGTAAAGAAAAACAATGTGATTAGTAAAAAACCTGTAATCAAAGATTTCATAAGAAGTGAACGTGTTTTCATAGTTGTATTTTATTAAATGATATCTTTTAGAGTGGTTTCAGTTAACAAGGTTTAATCAAAAGATAAAAATTTAGCATACATAATACCACATAGATACATGCATTCTCATTTCGTCTGAAATGGTATGAGTGACCTCCTCCCATAAAAATGGACCGTAGGGAAGTAGAAAAAATCGGTGATTTTACTTAGTTTACACATAAAGAAAATCGCCATGAAAAAAAGCAAGTTTACTGAAGCGCAAATCGCGTTTGCATTG
>NZ_JASJOR010000027.1:0-111235 GCF_030068545.1 Xanthocytophaga flava
CAGTTTCAAAGTCTTATTAATTCGGTTTGAGAAGAAGGCGCCTAACTGGACTGCATTTCTCTATATGGCTTTCTCTATTCGTTTTTTACGTAAAATCCAACCTCTTAATAAATACTAAACAACTTCAGTATAAAAACTCAATCGATCACTTATAAAGAGTTCATTATCCCTTTCTATAAAGCCATGACGTTTATTCCACAACCTTCGCATTTCTTTTGACTGGAAGTAATACCAGAAATGGATATCCTTGTAACTACTTGCAACAAATCGCTCTGCCAATTTCTTCAACGTAATAATCCCTAGCCTGAATGCCTCTTCAGTTGTTTCCTTTTCAGAATTAGAGCTAACATGAAAATGGTTTTGCAGGTCTTCTTGCTGTGCCTGATTTAGTGCATAGTGACCATCAAATTCAGATGGAATAGTGATAGATTTCAAGGACACACCATATGCATTCGAGATAATTTCGTCATCAAGTATCTTTTGAATATCTCCAGGTATCTCATACGTAAAGTTCAGATCTACTGGAATATTGAAAGGTTGACAAAGCTGCTCAAACTCTTTATTAAAAACTATTTCCATTTTTGAATTCAGATGGTCTTTACTCATTCATTTTCCATTTCTCCAACCAAACATTTATCTCTTCTTCACTATATATCCCTTCCAGACTTTCAGCCAGGAAAGGACTATCTGAATCAAAGGTAAAAATGGCAAAGTCATCTGTGGTTGGAATTATTGTATGGATTTCTTTTTTACGTAGTTCCTGTGCGATCTGCTTTAACACTATAGAAGGTAGATCATAATATTTATGAATAACACATTCCTGCATAAAAAGTTGGTAGAGTTCTACTAAGTCTGAATCGGTAAGCTGAAGAGAAAAGTCAAAATCATTCCCATCGAGATTCCAGTTTCCCCATTCATCAATATTCCATTGCCTTTTTCCTCTTTCCAATCCTAACAGTAATCCAGGAGGAAACCAGCCCTTATTACCAAAAGCGTCAAAAAGGACAAGGATTATACAATAGACAGGATCTTGAATATCTAAACCTCGGATAGCTTGTACAATATGATTGGTTGTTTGATTAATTAAGATAGTACTCAATTCCTCCATGCTAAATGGATTTCTCTTGTAAATCAAAAAATTCTGATGATCTGAGGCAATAGGAGTAATTCTTCGTATTGAGTCTAATACACTATCATTAGTATAAGTAATTACATATTCTGCGGTTTGCTGAACATCAGTGAAAGATTCTATTTTTGTAATTTTGTTGTCTGTATAAGAATATTTGGATGCCTGAATGCTATCCTGTTTTTTGTTATACTGTAAATACCATTCCGGCTGTCCCTTATAAAAAACAAGTTTTTCAATCCCATCAAGTGTATTACTATAATCAGACTGCAAACTTACCATATCACCATCTGGCAAATAGAGATATCTCTTTTCATATTCAGCAGCCTTTTCAACAATAACTTTGCTTTCACTAGTTAGCCCAACCTTTACATATTCGGTTCTATCTTCCGGCCTTTCATCCAGCCACTTGGCATTGTCTTCCCAATACATTTCGGGATGAAAGACATCCAGAAATACCATATGATTACTCGCTAGTCTCCAGATGATAACTTGACTTTCTATTTCCTGCCATATAGTCTGGAAATTAATTTTATATACATCAAAATCGTTCTTCAAAGAAAGAAGCAAAGTATCTGTATAGTTATTATCCATAAAATTAATGCTATCGTTTATATGCCTCTTTTAACTCCTCCCGTAACTTCATCAATAGCTTCCCTAATTTATTTTTCCCACTCCTATCACCTCCATCTCCCCAATAGGAATCATTTTCTGTATGTTCTATGATTCTAACATCCCCTGTCTTTAATAGAAGTTCGGCAAGTTCAGTATGTTGAGTAAACTTTGCTTTGATAGCCTCATACATGATATTGTCTTTCACACTATCCCAATCACGTCGAAACTTCACTTTCCGGGTTCTCCCTAATTCAGCTGCTTTCATAGGGCTTATGGCTTTACGGATAGTTTCTTCGTAGGGAGTATCCACAAACTTCTGAGCCTGAAAGTAATGTTCAGATGTAGGCCACATTTTTCCTTTTAGCTTAATGGGATAAAGGGCAAAGTTGGAAAACTCTCCATAGGTATCACCAACACTGTAAAAAAATATATCTTCCGTTTCCATTCGAAAATCATCAATTAGACAAACCTCTATTTTGTTCTACCAATTGTTTTGCAAGATCATAGTTCCAGGTACTTTCTTCAGCAGAAGGTACTCCACCTAAATAAAAATCATAAACAATCTGGCAATCAAAAGCCCATATCAGTTGCCATAAGCTTTCTACACCTCCAAAAGGTGCGACCCATGGATCATAGTACAACACAGCTTTGTTAGTTTCCAACTGTTCCAGAGCAACCAATGTATACTCACATGCCAGAATAGATTCAATAACTGAATCAAGGCTCCAGTTTCCTGGAGGAATAAAGAACGTATTATAGCTGCGAATGGCTACAGATGTCAAATCTCTTAACCTCAAATATACTTTTCCTTCTTCACTCTGAAAATCAAAAGTATTCGTAAACCACTGTTTGGCATATGGAGTCAAGTAGTTATTCCAATCCACAGTCGGAATAATTATTTCTCTATCCTTACTCTCATCTTCATCATCTTCCGGAAAATTAATTTTATCTGTCAGACTTTTGGTATGTTGTAATTGCCTAAAGATTTGTTGCAGATTAGTAAATGATTCCTTATTCGAATAGGTGAATAGGATATAAAAATAGGGTGTATTTAACTGTTTCATTTTAGTACATTTATACTTTATTCTTACTAACAGGTTCCCAATAAAGTCTGAACAGACTTTGATCCACTATTCAGCTATGTTTTTCTCGATCCCCAAAGATAATCGCTTCAAACAAGTTTCTACACTGGTAGTGAAGGTTACTCATCGTTGCAATCTGGATTGCCAGTACTGCTATGAGTTTATCACACAGAAAGGAGAAGATATGTCTGAACAAACATTCAGGCAATTGGCAGATCGGGTATTGGAGAATTCAGAGCAGAAGGTGATTACTTTTCTTTTTCATGGAGGGGAACCTACCCTGATTCCCAATAGCTGGTATGAGCAAGGGATTAACTATGTACTAAAAAAGGCAAAGCAAAAACAGAAGGAAGTGCGATTCTCGCTGCAAACGAACCTGATCCACCTACCAGAAGAGAAAATCCAGTTATTCAAAACATATAACATTCAGCCTGGTGTGAGTCTGGACGGGACAGCAGATGCACCAGATTCTATGCGAGGCAGAGAAAGCCGGGTATTTCAAAACTTTCTAAAGCTTAAGCAAGCAGGTATATCCTGTGGTATACTAACCACTATCAACCATTCCAATTACCAACGGTTTGAACAAATATGCAAATTTCTGGTAGAACAGGCACAGGTTCATCACTTTAAAGCCAATGTAGTGACCAGTGTTGGTGCAGGATATAATCTGGCAGGCTTAAAAGCAGAACAGATTTTTGAAGCTCAGCGAGCCATTCTGGAATATATGATTGAAACCAAAGGCCAGCAACTAACTGAACACAATCTTGTCACAGAGATTGAACGGTTCTTCACCTCAGCAGAAGATGATCCTACTTTGCCACCTACACTATGTCATGAAAGGCAATGTGGTGCAGGTAAATCTGTTTTAGGAGTCACTCCAAAAGGAGACCTTCTTCCCTGCGGCCGTTTTCAGTGGAATGATACAGACTATTTTCTGGGAGACCTCCATACCAAGCCATCAACATCCTCTTTCCAACAGCTTGAAGAAAAAGTGGATTCGTTTCATGCACTGGTTCCAGAAAGCTGGTATGATTGTGACCAATGTCCGGCTCAAAAAATATGTATGTATGGCTGTCAGGCATTTATTGTCCGGTCAAAAGACAAAGCCAATGTGGACTGCCTGCCTACAAAAATGCGATTCGCCTACTATGAGGCAAATCGCACAAGATTGTGGCCTGTATATAAAGCTATCACTGCACAAAAGCAAGGTATGTTGCCTTTTAAAATCAAATCGGGTAATGGACACAAGCAATATGTCTTGCATCCTGCAAATCAAACAGCCTATGTAATGGCAGATTAATATCTGTCGGGTGCATGATCACTGAGTTTAAATATCAGTTCGAGTTCAGCCCAATGTTCATAATCTGTAATAGGCTCCTGATAGGTTTTCATTTTCTCTTCCCACTCTCTGTTTTTAGGATTCAGTTGAAGATATCGTTCCATATCACGGTTTGGATCGAAGCTGTCTTTGGTATCCATAACCATGAATAGCTGTCTGCCAATGATCCATATCCGAATATCTACCACCCCCACCGCACGAAACGATTTAACTACCTCTGGCCATATATCATCGTGATACATCATGTATTCAGCAATAAGACCCGGATTATTTTTAAGAAGGATTGTCTTGGCGTAGGATTTCATATCGGCTGGTGCTTTTTTAGATAAATAACGAACCGATAGCAAATGTAAATAACTTTTAGCTGAACACATCTAAATTGAAGACATAACCTGCTTAATTCACTATGAAATATAACTAACTCTCTACAAATAGTAACTTATGTATAAGATAAGATTTTATTGTATCATAAAACATATTTACTCTAACTCAAAATAGTCATTGTCCATTTTTTTCAACTCATATATGTGTTGAGTAGTTACTCCAATATTATAATCTATCATTAATTGAGTAAGTTGACTCCCATCCAGTAATACAATTTTTGTTTCATTACGAGGGACATATTCTAATGCCTCTTTAGAAAATGATGATGTTGTAATAAATATCCCCTTCTTGGCACCTTGCCCTGCTAAAGCCCCAACAAATTTCTGAATTTCCGGTCGGCCGACAATATTACCCGGCTGCCAACGCTTGGCTTGTATATAAATAACATCTAAACCAAGTTTATCCTCTTTGATAGTCCCATCAATCCCTTCATCTCCACTTTTACCCAAAGCTTTTCCTGCATCTCTCAGTGAACCACCATATCCCATTCCTACTAATAATTCCACAACCATTTTTTCAAAAAATGCAGGAGGTAAGCTCACAACTTTAGCTAATAGTTCTTGAGCTAAAGACTTTCGTATACTTTGATATGCACCTTCAAAAGTTTCCTCAGGGGTTTGCTTAATAGTATCATTATTATTTTCGGAAGATTTATTATCCTCTCGTTTTAACTCAACAAAATCTACAAATTCAGGAAACTGCATTAAATACTTTACGTCAATTCGAGTAATATTTTGTTGAAGCACACCAAGTCCTCTCTGTGTGATTACCATCATAGATCGTTTGGGAGAATCCAACAGTCCAGCTTTTTTTAAATATGTTTTAGCCCAATGCACTCTATTCGTAAAAGTGAATGCAGAGCCGCTAGGCAATAACTCTGCCTTTTCTTGATCAGTTAACTTGAAGTTTTTTGCTAGTCCCTCAACAGTATCACTAAGTTTATAGTCCTTCCCATCTGCAATATATTTGAGCAGAGGTAACATGATAGTTTGATAGTCAGGAATCGCCATATATATAAATTCTAAAATCACTTGCCCTAAAATAAAAATACCCCACCATTAGCCAAAACATATTGGTACTAATGATGGGGTATTTTTTTCTAGCCTATTTATTTACTGTGTCACTGAATTACGCTGACGGCCATATTCCAGAATAGCATCAATGAACTGATACGGCTTATAGCCATTGATAGCAGTCTGGTGGAAGATACAGGTAGCAGGAGTCATGCCTGGCAGAGAGTTGACTTCAATAATGATAGTCTCAGCCCGGTTATCATCAAAGATCCGTACAAATGCATCGATACGTGCATATCCTTCAACATGCAGAATCTCAGCTGTTTTCTGTAAAGTAGCCCGAACCTGTTGTGAAATATACTTTTGTGCTTCTTGATCTTTCGAAAAACGGGCAGGGGTGATATTCTGACCTTCGCCAGCCAGAAACTTCTCTTCCAGACTCAGAATCTCTCCTGATGCCAGTGCCTCAGATGGTTCAAACACTTCATATTCCAACTCTCCTGCTTGATTCAATTTCGTAAGTAATCCGCCTGTAATTTCCAGAAAGTGTTTAGCCCCTTTTCTTGAAATAAGCTCTTCAACCAAGAACCAGCTTTTCTGAGGAAATTCTTCACTGGCTTTCAGTTCCAGAATTTGAGATGGACCTTGTAGAAATGCCAGTGTCGGACGGAACATCATTTGAGCAAATGCAATCAACTCTTCACGAGAATCAATCTTCTTCACTGCCGAACTACAACCATCATCTGCTGGCTTTGCAATAATCGGATAGCTAAACTGAGACTCAAGACGCTTCACTACTCCCTCCGGATCTTTTTCCCATTCCGTCTGATACACTACATCATGATTGGCAACCGAAATGCCATGAGATCGTAAAATCTTATTCGTTTCATATTTATTAATGGTTGTCTGAGAGCTTTCAACTCCAGAACCATTATAGGATAATCCCACTTTTTCCAGTTCACTTTGCACTGCACCATCTTCACCTGGACGGCCATGTAATGCGATAAAGACCTCGTCCACGGCATCTGCCAGTTCATGGTAGCTGATCGCATATGGATAATCAATAGCTTTACCTACATATTTTTCGGTAATAGACTTTGCTTCCTGTCCAATCTGCTGAATAATAGGATGTTTCTTTCCACCAGATAAAATCTTCTCTTTAATATCATCCGCATTGTCTTTCAACATGATATTGATTGGCATTACATACAATTCATGCTGCTGCTCTGTTCCAGTAAGAAAAACAGGCAGCGGATCATATTTTCCAGAAGAAGCCAGCTTTTCATAAATATTACGACCACTTTCCACAGAGATATGGCGTTCAGAAGAGAAGCCCCCCATAATCACTCCAACCCGGGTTTTCTGCACCTCACTACTATGTAAAGCAGAAATAGCATTATCCAGACTTTTCAGTTTACTTTTCAGAAAAGTGCTGTTTTTTCCGGCTTTGGTTCTTTCAACCAGTGAAGTGCGGATAATGTATGTCAGAAACTGCGAAGGATTCATACCAATCTCTGCAGCCTGGTGAAAGAAGAATGAAGAAGGCAACATACCGGATGTTGTATTCGGATCATTCAGGAATACTTCCCCTAATGAATTGATAAACCCATCAATACGGGCATACACATTGAAATGTAATGCCTTAAACAACCGACAACATTCTTTACGGATAACTTCTAAATGGTTGTCTGGCACATCAATCGGAGTCACCTTGCGACTCATACCAGGCAGGTATTTACTCCGGTAATCGAATACATTTCCGCCTTTGATGATTTGTGTTGGAGGTAAAGCAATGGGTTGTCCGTCTTCACCCTGGATCACAATACAAGAAAATTCTTTTCCAGGCAGGAACCCTTCAATCAACACTTCTTCCTCCCCGTTCAGGTTTGCCAGGATAGCTTTACCACCCTGTTGAGCTACCTTCTCCAGATAGAGATATAACTCTTCCGGATGGTATATGATATCACTTAATGATGATTGTCCATCTTCAGATAAAGGCAAACAAGGCAATCCTATACCTTCCCTGATATCTGTCAGAGATGTAATAAACCGGACTTTTTGCTCTTCTGTATACTTCTGCCATTCTCCACCTGTTATCTCCTGAATGAAGAAACTGCGATTGATTGCACCCACAATGTGCTGCATATCATTTTCAGTTACAACAGAAACGCCAATAGAAGATCCTTGATTAGGAGCTTTCACAACAAAAGGTAACCCAATCTGATGAATCACTTTACTAATCAAATCACCTTTGTAATCTGTCGCAAACCATTGATCACGTGATATAGTGGTAGTTTTAGGTGTAGCAAATCCCGCAGCACGCATCAATTCCTTCTGTGTAGTCTTGCTTACACCAATAGCAGAAGACAAAATACCTGATCCACTATAAGGAATACCATACCATTCAAGCAATCCCTGAATACTTCCATCTTCACCGGCAGGTCCGTGTAGTGTCAGAAAGGCAAATTCGAATAAGTCAGCAAAATCTTTGGGCTCTACCTTTTTTCCAACCTGTAAGATAATTCTATCCTGCTCCTCTTCAGATAACTTCCCAAGCGATTCCAGGTATATCTGAAATCCATGTGCAGAGGCAGGCAACGCAGATACAGGCGGATAAAAATCGCGGATTGTACCTTTGTAGATAAATTCCCAGTTTAATAGAATAAAGTTGCCGAGGCTATCAACAAAAATAGGAACAGGCTCAAACAAGCTTTTATTCAAATTGTCATATACAGTACGTCCACCAGCAAATGAGATCTCTCTTTCCCGAGATGGTCCGCCAAAAATGATACCTACTTTAAGCATTTATATAAGTAATTATTGATTACGAACAATATATAAATAACAAACCTTATCACACAGTTCTTATGACGTCTGGTTAAAGGTATTGTGTTTCCGTTTACACCGGGACTGATGTTTGAAATTATCAGACAAAATACTGATGTTGCCATCTACTTCCAGAACTGCCAGATTCACTTCTGCCAGGCTTGACACTCCATGCTCACGGGCAGCAGCCTCTAATTCATCTAATGTCAGATGCGCTTTTTGTAGATTCTGCTTCTTAACCTGACCATTGTACACCAGCATAATTGACTCCCCTTCTACAAATTTACTTACAGACCGAAACCGGAATAAAATAAACTTTAATACAAAATTAGCAATAAACAGCGTACCCGCAGCAATCAGTCCTCCACTTAATGAATTATTGCTTCCAACCATGGCATTTTGTACTGCATTACTGATCAGAAGAATAAATACCAGATCGACAACAGATAATTGTGCCAGTTCTGTTTTCCCAAACAGACGAATGGCCAGAATGATAAATAGATAAACTGCCAGAGACTGCCATACAATAGGCAATAAATCCGCCATATAATTACAGTAGAAAACAGAACAAACAAAAAAACGTGTCAGGTATCCCAACACGTCTTTCTATTTGTCGTCAAATGAGTATTAGTCAAGTAGTGTTACATTGATTGCTTCTACACCTGTGATTTCAGGTACAGCGCGTTTAATTGCTTCTTCTACTCCTGCTTTTAATGTCATCGCTGACATAGGACAGGTACCACAATTACCTAACATTTCCAGTCGCAATACTTTTTCTTCGGTGATTTCGATTATACGAACATTACCACCATCAGCTTCTAAATAAGGTCGGATTGAGTTCAAAGCCAGCTCTACCCGTGCATCTAATGTATCTTGCATCGTTGTCATCTTGTAATATTAGCAAAGATATATAATATAATTATTTTGTGCAATGTATCCTTTCCCTAACACTCCTCTATTTCCTAAAGACCTAGCATACTGAGTATCAACGGATCAAAAAGTCAACTTCAAAAATATAAGAGGAACACATTATCCGAATTATACTCTGATTTCGACAGGTTTAGTCTTATCCAGAGAGGCATTGCGAATAGATACCTGTTGGGCAAGTGTCACTGCCAAATCCCGAAATGCTTGTCCGGATATCTCATCAGTCATAACAACTGGCTTACCCGCATCACCAGATTCGCGTATATTCTGTACCAATGGAATTTGTCCCAGTAATGGAATATTGTATTGTTCAGCTAATTGGCGGCCACCATCTTTACCAAAAATATAGTACTTATTCTCAGGTAGTTCAGCAGGCGTAAAATAAGCCATATTTTCTACAACTCCTAATACAGGTACATTGATAGCAGGTTGTTTGAACATAGCCAATCCCCGACGGGCATCAGCCAGGGCAACCTTCTGTGGAGTGGTGACAATAATGGCTCCGGTAACTGGTACTGTCTGCACAAGTGTCAGGTGAATATCACTGGTTCCGGGAGGAAGGTCAATCAACAGATAATCCAGTTCGCCCCACTCTACATCTGTAATGAACTGCTTCAGAGCAGAACTTGCCATAGGTCCACGCCATACAACTGCCTCATCAGCTCTGCCAGTCAAGAAGCCCATTGATAACAGTTTTACACCATATTGATGGACAGGCATAATATAATTTTTGCCATTTTTCTGGGTAACCTGTGGCTTCATTTCTTCTGTATCAAACATAGTTGGCACAGAAGGGCCATAGATATCCGCATCAATCAATCCCACTTTGGCTCCAAGCTTATGTAAAGCGATAGCCAGATTAGAAGTAACTGTAGATTTACCTACTCCTCCTTTGCCAGAAGCAATTGCAATAATATTTTTCACCCCAGGTAATACAGGACCATTCAATCGTGTAGAGGTTACATCTGCAATCATTTTGATCTGTATATCAATATCCTCTCCTACTGCTTTTTTGATAGCATCTTCACAATCCTTCCGGATTTTTTCTTTTAATGGACAGGCAGGCGTCGTTAACACTACTGTAAAACGAACCTGATTGATTCCAAATTCAACATCCTGAATCATGTTCAGAGACACCAGGTCACGTTTCAAGTCAGGCTCCTGCACTGTACTCAATGCCTCTAGTATTATTTCTTTGGTAATGGTCATGCTTCCCATGGGAGAATCAACAAATAGTAACGATGTTTGGTTAATAGGAAATCTTAAAAGCTAAGCTAGTATGCCTCAACCGGATGTTGGACGTTGTTATGATGGATAACAAAAATAATCCGGAAAAAATCCTCAACAGGCAACAAAGTTAGGTGCAGGAAGAATTTTTTTGCAACAAATTGTAAGGAAACTTGCAATAAAATCGCAATTTGTAAGTAGAAGCAGCAACAGATTACCTCAGATTTGTCTTTGCCTTCTACATTGTAACCGATTCCAAAAATCAATTTTGAGCGCAAAACACTGAAAAATTCAGTACCTTGCGACTTACAAAAGAGAATAATCCATCTATTTACTGAATTTCGGAGTTGTATGCGGATACCGAATGAACTTGTGCAGCAAATCCAGCAGGCAGCAGACGTGCTGGATGTAGTAGGAGATTATGTTTCGCTAAAAAAGAGGGGAAGCAACTGGATTGCCTGTTGCCCGTTTCATAATGAGAAAACCCCTTCATTTGCCGTATCTCCTGCAAAAGGTATCTATAAGTGTTTTGGTTGTGGCAAATCAGGTGATCCTGTCAAGTTTGTCATGGACATTGAGGGGGTAAGTTTTGCAGAAGCCCTACGACACCTGGCCAGGAAATATAACATCGAAATCCCTGAAGTTGAGTATACTCCTGAAGAAACCCAGCGACAAAATGAGATAGATAGTTTATATATCGCACTGAATTTTGCAAAGGACTTTTTTAAACAGCAATTACAAACGCCAGATGGACAGGCTATTGGTCTGTCGTATTTCAAAGAACGTGATCTGCGGGATGGAATTATTGATGCATTTGATTTAGGTTATAGTTCATCTGCCTGGGATGCCTTTACAAAAGAGGCGTTAAGCAAACACTATAATCTGGATATTCTTCAAAAGGCAGGCCTTACCATTGTCAATGATAAAGGCAGGCAATACGACCGATTCCGGGATCGGGTGATTTTCCCAATTCATAACTTGTCAGGTCGGGTAATCGCATTCGGTGCCCGGATCATGACCAATGATAAGAATCAGCCTAAATACCTGAACTCTCCCGAAACGGAAGTCTATCACAAAAGCCGCATTCTGTATGGTATCTATCAGGCCAAAAATGCCATTCGCCAAGTTGATAACTGCTATCTGGCTGAAGGCTATATGGATGTCATTTCCCTACATCAGGCAGGTATCCAGAATGTTGTAGCATCATCAGGGACATCCTTGACAAAAGAACAGATTCAGTTAATCAGCAGGTTTACTAAAAATGTTACGATGCTGTATGATGGTGATGCAGCTGGTATCAAAGCCTCTATACGCGGAACTGATCTGGTACTGGAAGAAGGGCTGAATGTAAAGATTGTTATCTTTCCGGATAACGATGATCCGGATAGTTATGTCCGTAAAGTAGGCTCTGTTGCCTTTCAGGAATTTGTCAAAAATAACAGTCAGGACTTTATCACGTTTAAAGTCAAACTCTATTCCAAAGAAATCCAGAATGATCCGTATCGAAAATCGGAGGTTATCAAGGAAATGGTGGCCAGTAATATTAAGATTCCTGATCCTATCCAACGTTCTGTATTTCGCCGACAAATTGCCCATCTGCTGGATGTAGACGAACAAACCCTGATTACAGAAGAAAACTTTCTGATCAAGAAGGAAAGAGTAGATTATCAGAAGCGTACAGAAAAACAGCAGACACCACCACCTGACTCTTATCCTCCGGAATCCTATTATTCATTTGAGGATCAATTACCAGAAGGGGTTTCATTTGCACCTGAAGAAACCTATGCGGTTGAAGTTGGAAGTAAAGTAACCGATCATAGCCGATCCTCGATGAGTTATCGGGAAGAAGGGGTGATTCGGTTAATACTTCATTATGGCGATCAGGTATTGGAAGGCACTGAAGACACTGTATGTGACTTTGTAATGAGAGAGCTAGAGGATATTGCGTTTCAAACACCCATTTATCAACAAGTACTGGATATATTTCGGTCTGAGTGGATGAATGGTCGAATTTTGAAAAGTGAAGATTTTCTACGACATCCAGATGCGAAGATACAGGATATGACGATTACGATGTTGACCGAAAAATATACGATCAGTGATAACTGGTTTAATAAATTTGACATTCGGGTAGCACACGAAAGTGATAACCTCCTGGAAGAAACCTATAATCAGGTTTTACGCCTGAAACAGGAAGTGGTACGGGATAAAATTGCAGAAAATTTCAAGGCCATTCAGGCTACCAAAGATATAAATCAACAGTTACAGTTACTCCGTGTTCAGAAACAATACAAGGAGATAGAGAGACAAATTGCCAATATTTTAGGTAATGTAATACGTTAAGATTGTATTACATTACCTGAAAATCACTAAATACTTCCTCCTAAAATCTGACTCATAAATAAATTTACGACAGGAGGATAAACGATTACACTAAACACAATTCCAAACAAAGCCCCCCATAAGTGAGCATCATGGTTAATATTATCTCCACCTCTTTTAGACATATAGATTGAATAAAACATATATAAAGCGCCAAACAAGAATGCCGGTAACTTAAGAAATGGAATAAACATGAGTCCCAGCTTAGCTTGAGGATTAAATAAAATAAATGCAAAAACTACAGCAGATACCCCTCCGGACGCACCCAGCGAGTTATAATAGGAATAGTTCTTATATTTCAGATAGGTGGGTATATCCGAAACAATGATTCCAACTATATATAGTATTCCAAACAATGTAAGCCCCGCACCTGGATATAAAACAGAGAAGACTTTTTCTTCCATCTGCACACCAAATGAGAACAACGCTATCATATTAAACAACAGGTGCATACCATCCTGATGAATAAATCCAGACGTTATAAAGCGGCTATATTCTTTTCGATGTGCTACTCTATACGGATTCATCATCCACTTTTCCATTATATCGGGACGCTGCCATGCATATAAAGAGGCAAGTACAGTAATTATAACAAAGACAAGAGTAAGCGAAAATGTAATAGACATAACTAGTAGGAGCAAATAAAATAGTGAGAACAAAGACTAGCAACAGTATCTTCCAGAAATCAGTATTCTTTGTTCTGCAAAATAGTATATTTTTTTGGGATACAACGGTTCAGGCTTATTCTTTCAAGTTTGTACTGACAGATACCGGAAATGTACTCGAAATCTTATGCACCAGCACCTCATTGATCTTTACATAGGATTCATGCGTCCAGCCAGCCACATGGGGGGAAAACAATACTTTATCTGATTGTGCCAGGTAAGCAAAAGCAGACTGTTGTTCAGAAGTAAGTGTTTTCAACTTTTCGTTCTCCAATACATCTAGACAAGCGCCCAGTATTTTGCCTTTCTCAATAGCAGCCTGCAAAGCAACGAAAGGAGCTACTTCACCACGAGATGTATTGATGAAGAAAACAGAATGACGGAAGTTATCAAACATCGCCTCATTAAACCAACGGTTTGTTTCGGAAGTCAATGGTACATGCAAACTAACAACCTGCGCCTGATCACAGATTTCTTCCAAAGTACTCTCCTCCACCCATTCATCAGAAAATTCTTTCAGGTACTTATCATAAGCCAGCACATTACAACCAAAAGCTTTTATCCGTTTGGCAAACTCATGTCCTGTATTTCCATATCCTATAATTCCGACTGTTTTTCCCTTTAGTTCTGTACCCCGATTGCCTTCCCGATCCCATACCAAACTCCGGACCTGTCTGTCAGTCCTGCTTAGGTGATTCATCAGCGAAAGTAACATACCCATTGCATGCTCAGCTACAGCATCCCGATTGCCTTCCGGAGCATTGAATAGTTGGATGTCTCGTTTTAAGACAGCGTCTACATCAATCTGATCAAGCCCTGCACCTGCTCTGGCAATAAATTTTAGCTTTGTAGCCCGTTCGAGAAATGCTTCATCCAGTTGCATTTTACTACGGACTATGATTCCTTCATAATTGCTTATAGTCTCCAGTACTTCAGCACGACTGATATCTGGTTGGTAATTTACAGCATATCCTTTTTCTCCCAACATTGGAAGCAGAGAGGCATGCATCTTATCTATAACAAGTATTTGCATGGTCATAAATTAGTGAGCTGCAAAAATAATAGGTTTTTAAAATAAAAAACCCTCTAGGTAGAGGGTTATAAAGATTTCATCTCTTGTATTGAAATACTCTCTACAAACTATATAACAACTTGGCAGTAAAGAAATATACAGTCAACCCCAGCAAGTCGTTTGCCGTTGTAATAAAAGGGCCTGAAGCAACGGCAGGATTCACACCAAATCGATCCAGCACCAATGGAGTTACTGTTCCCATAAATGAGGCCAGCAGTACTACCGCTAAAATAGATATAGAAACAACAATAGATAATTTTAAATCACGGGTAGCACCATAAATAACCAGAAATAAAACCATAGACAACAAAGCGCCATTCAGCATCCCAATACTGAATACCTTCAACAAACGTCGAATCACACTCTGCTCAACTACAGATGGACTTGCCAGACTTTGCAAAATGACAGAAGAAGACTGTACACCTACATTTCCACCTGTACCGGCAATCAGTGTCATAAAATAAGCTAATGCACCTACTGCTCCCAACACAGGTTTGCCTATCATATCTGTGAGCCAGGCTGCCAGCAACCCACCTGCCATTCCTATAATCTGCCAGGGCAAACGAGCCTTTACAGAAGCCCACACAGTATCATCTTCCTCAATATCACCTGACAAACCCGTCATCGCCTGCCGATCCTGTTCTGCCTGTTCGGTAATTACGTCTACGATATCATCAATAGTAATCCGACCCAATAACCGACCATTCACATTCACTACCGGTACAGATTCCAAGTCATAACGTTGCATAATATCTGCCACCTCTTCAGCAGATTGGTGCGAATCAACAGATACGACATCATCCTCATAAATATCTGCCACTTTTGTAGATACACGTGACAATACAATCTTTTTCAGCGATACCCTTCCTCTTAATACATTGTTATCGTCTACTACATAAACAGAGTTCACTTTTTCTACTTTCTCAGCCTGCCTTCTGATTTCATCCACCGTCTGTGTTACCGTCCATTTAATATTGGCTTTTACAAGCTCCTTTGCCATTAGTCCACCAGCAGTGTCCTCCTCATAATGTAACAGATCAATAATATATCTTGCCTTTTCCCGATCTTCCAGCAAAGCCAATACCTCTTCTTTGGTACGGGTTGGTTGCTCATTCAAAATATCTGCCGCATCATCTGAGTCCAGATAAGAGATAAACTGTGCAATAGTTTCTGTCGAAAATGCTTTAAGAAAATCTTCCCGCCAGTTTGGAGCCAGATTATTAATTACCTGAGCAGCAGTTTCTTCGTCCAGAATGGCTATAATATATTGCGCATATTCATCTGTAGGAAACTCATACAGAAGAGCAGCTATATCTGCCGGATATAATTCATCCATTGCCTGACGCAAAAAATCATCATCGTGTGTTTCTATTGCATCTATCAATAGGTCCAGATAATCTTGCGTCAGTTCAAATGCCATGCAGAGAGAAAGAGATAAAAGTGAGAAATGAATAAAGTATACAGCTAACCGATGTATTCTGATTCTGTTTTACCATACTGGCCTTCATTAATCATGCCACATTAGGCAACCATTTTTTCGGCTGCAAAATTACAGGAAGATCCATAAAAACAGTAGTATCACAGATATTTTTCCGGGTAAAAAAACTATTTTTTGTCTAATTTTTAAGTCTATAAAATTAAGTTTGTGTTAAAAAAATGCAAATACTTGCTAATTGCCTAGAGATAGGTTACAGCATAGCACTAAACTGTTGTGTCAGATAAACAAAATCTGCTACAGAAAGTTGTTCGGCACGTTTGTCTAATAAAGGATTTACCAGTAATTCAGGTGACAACCCCAGTGGCTTCAGCGAATTACGAAGTGTTTTGCGTCGATTATTAAAACCTTGTTTCACCACTTTAAAAAACAGTGCCTCGTCACATTCCAGAGCAGCTACTTCGTTTCGTCTGAGACGAATTACACCTGATTGTACTTTGGGTGGAGGATCAAATACATGAGGAGGAACGGTAAAGAGATACTCAATAGTATAATATGCCTGCAGAAACACACTAAGTATTCCATAATCCTTGTTTCCGGGAGGAGAAGCAATACGTTGAGCTACCTCTTTTTGTAACATACAGACTATTTCGGGTACAGAATTTTTGTATTCCAATACCTTAAAAAATATCTGTGAGGAAATATTATAGGGAAAGTTACCAATTAGGGCAAAAGGCTTATTGAAAAGGCTATCCAACCGAAGCTGCAAAAAATCTCCTTCAATAAGTTTGGAAGAAAGAGTAGGATACTTTTTACGCAAATAAGTTGCTGACTCCCTATCAATCTCACATAAGTGAAAATCAATATCTTTTTTTTCTATCAGAAAATTAGTCAAGACACCTGTTCCAGGCCCTAGCTCCAATACCACCTCATAGTTTTTATGTCCAGTCAGGGCATCTACGATGTTTTTTGCAATGTTGGTATCCAGCAGAAAGTGCTGTCCAAGATGTTTTTTAGGTTTAACGTTCAAAATACAATAGGGGATTTTGTTCTATTCTATAAAATCACCCCAAAAATACTATACTTTTTTGTCAGAGAAACGTCCTTTCTGTAAAATACGTTTCTTAAAATAAAAAAGGCACGTATTTTTGAGGTGTTAAGTTGTGCGGTCAAACACGGGCGCTTAAAAGAGGTTATTATTTACACATTTCTTATTGTATTCATGTCTGAACATAAACCTGTTATTGGAATCACACTGGGCGATTTTAATGGAGTTGGACCCGAAGTTACATTAAAGGCACTGGCAGGAGGGCAAATCAGCCGCGTATGTACTCCCGTACTATATGGGTCTGTCAAAGTTTTGTCACGCTACCGGAAATTACTCAATCTGGAAGAAATTCAGCTTCACTCCATTCGTACTATGGATCAGTTGATTCACAAACGGGTTAATGTATTCAACTGCTGGGAAGAACATCTGGAAATTGATCCAGGCAAAGCTACCCCTGAAGCAGGTAACGCAGCTTATCTGGCATTGAAAACAGCAGTTGCAGATTTAAAAAACAATATGCTGGATGCCATTGTAACAGCTCCGATTAATAAACATACGATTCAAAATGATGCGTTCAAATTTCCCGGGCACACAGAATATTTTGCCCATGAGTTTGGAAGCACCGATAGCCTGATGTTTCTGGTTAGCCCGGAACTGCGTGTAGCTGTAGCAACAGGACACATACCTTTGGAAAAAGTAAAACCTGCTATTACCAAAGATCTTATTACCAAGAAAATAAAATTACTTGAACATTCATTGCGTCATGATTTTGGTATTGCCAAACCTAAAATTGCAGTATTAGGTTTAAATCCGCATGCAGGAGAAGACGGATTACTGGGAATGGAAGAAAAAGAAATTATTGGGCCTGTAATCAGCGAACTGAAACACAAAGGAACTTTGGTCTATGGACCTCTGCCTGCTGATGGATTTTTTGGTACTGGCAACTACCGCAAGTATGATGGTATCCTGGCCATGTATCATGATCAGGGTCTGATTCCGTTTAAAACCATTGCATTTGAAAATGGAGTAAACTTTACGGCAGGCCTCTCGATGGTACGTACCTCCCCGGATCATGGTACAGCCTATAATATTGCTGGAAAAAATACTGCGGACGAAACTTCTATGCGCGAAGCTATTTATCTGGCATGTGACATTGTAAAAAACCGCAGAGAACATTTAGTAGTACCAATACAACCTGCGCCTCAAAGTCAGCCATAATTGTAACAGGGATCTTTAGTTTAAACAAGATCCCTGTTTTTTTAGTGTTTGGCTAAAACAGGAAATGGCCAGATCCTCTTATACCTTAACATTTTCACCTTATCTCATGCATTACCAGCAACTTGGAAAATCGGATCTTCGTGTAAGTGCACTCAGCTTTGGGTGTATGTCGCTCAGCCCTGGTCAGTCAGATGCGGATCGGATTCTGCATTATGCTCAGGAACAAGGGATCAACTTCTTTGATACTGCGGATTTGTATGATAAGGGTGAAAATGAACGATTGGTAGGTAAAGCTCTAAAGGATAGAAGATCGCAGGTATACATTGCGACAAAGGTAGGTAACCAATGGAGGTCAGATGGCAGTACATGGGACTGGAATCCAAGTAAAAACTATATTCTGGAAGCAGTAGAAGAAAGTTTAAAACGCTTGCAAACAGACTATATAGATCTGTATCAGTTGCATGGTGGTACGATAGAAGATCCCATTGATGAGACAATTGAAGCATTCGAGCAACTGAAACAACAAGGTAAAATACGGCATTATGGCATCTCTTCTATACGCCCCAATGTAATTCGGGAGTATGTAAATCGGTCTTCTATTACTAGTGTCATGATGCAATATAGCCTCCTTGACCGGCGACCTGAAGAGACCTGTCTGGATTTACTTCACCAACATTCAATTGGTGTGTTGGTCAGAGGCAGTCTGGCCAAAGGATTACTAATTAACAAACCTGCTACTTCTTATTTGGGCTATCAGGCAGATGAAGTAAAAAAAGCAGCAGAAACAATTCATTCACTAAGTCAGAACAACCGAACAGCTACCGCTGTCGCCTTCCAGTTTGCGAAACATCATCCAGCTGTTACTACTGCTGTGACAGGAATCCGAACGATGGATCAGTTAAAAACCTCTCTGCAAGCTCAAAACGCAGTAGGTCTGACAGAGTCAGAATATAACCAGCTAACCCAATCTGTCAGACCGATTTTTTATGAAGAACATCGCTGATCAAGTGATGCAGCAAATTAGCTTGCCTCTTCCGGATTATACTCTACATCCCATGTATGATCAGCCAGCATAGTAACCCTGGCAAGATATTTTTGAAAAGGTTTGCTCCTCCCCCATTCTCCAGGTCCAACCAATGACAGCACATCCGTGTTATCCTTCCGCTGATACAGATAATATGTTTGTCCTATCAGTGGCTCAAATCCGACGGCTGCGGTGTAAATCCGTTCAGATATATCTACTCGCTGTTTGATACGGTTTGCCTGTTCTGCCAGCAACTGCATCTGCTGATAAATTTGAGCTAATTGTAATTCAGTCTGCTGGCGCATAGCAGTCACAGCCCGACCTTTGATTTTACCTGTATCTTCAGGTTTTATGACTGCACTACCCACTGTATGTGCAAATGGCAATAAACCAGGGTTTTCAGCCATTTTATCTTTATCAATGTGAATAGAGTTTATATCGACAGGTTTTTCTGATGATTCCATAAGTAAACTGATATCTATACTGCAAATTTGATATTTTTTGAGATTTGTTTATTCATCCAAAACAGAAATAGTCATGCCTGTGACAATATTCTCCACATTCAGGCATGTATTAACACAACAATCAAATCCATTACATTGGTCTGGGTAGGTCCTGTAATGAGATGCCCTCCAACCTGTTGAAAGAAATGATATGAATCATTATTCTTCAGGTAAACATTTCCATCTATCCCCAATTCAATGGCCTCAAACAAAGTAGCTGAATCTGCTAAGGCTCCTGTTGCATCTGTGGGTCCATCTGTTCCATCTGTCCCAGCCGATAGCAGCGTAATCCCAGCTTGATGCTCTAGTTCAATTGCCGCAGCTAGTGCCAGTTCCTGATTACGGCCACCTAAACCATTGCCACGAATGGTCACTGTTGTTTCACCTCCAGCGAGTATACAATAAGGTTTGGGTTTGGTGATATCCTTGTATACTTCTTTTGCCTGACTGATTATCATCTTTGCTACTTCTCTAGCCTCTCCCTGCAACTGATTTGAATAAATTTCAACAATATAACCTAATTCTTCCGCTTTCTCTCTGGCAAAAGCAAGAGCCAGACGATTACTGCCAATAATATAGTTTGAAACCCTTTCAAAAATTCTGTCGCCAGGTTTAGGAGTTTCCTGATGTGTTCCAGTCTTTCCTTCTGTCAGATATGCTAACACAGAATCCGGAATTTTGTTTAGCAGGTTGTACTTCTCTAATACTTTCCAGGCATCTGCAAATGTTGTTGGATCAGGAACTGTAGGGCCAGAAGCAATAACATTTAGCGGGTCACCCAGTACATCAGAAAGAATCAATGTAACTACTTTTGCAGGATAGGCTATTCTCGCTAGTTGTCCACCTTTTACATTAGACAGATGTTTTCGCACAGTATTGATCTCTACAATATCCGCTCCCGATTGTAGTAAAAGTTTATTACAATATTGCAGATCTGCCAAAGTACATCCTGTAGGAATATCCGCTAGCAAGGCAGAGCCACCACCTGATAATAAGATGATAACTAAATCTTCATCTGTTACACTTTCCAGAATCGACATTATTGATTCGGTTCCTTTTAAACTATTTTCATCCGGAACTGGATGTCCTGCTTCTGTAGTAGCTATATAGTGTAAGGGAGTACCATGTCCATATTTAGTAGTTATGGTTCCTCTGGTGATTCGTGTACCTACTATCTCTTCTATAGCAGCAGCCATCGGGGAACTTGCTTTACCTGCTCCTATCACATAAATATTTCTGAAATCCTGTAGATCAAGAATTTCATCTACACAATATAAAGTATGTCCATTAATTCTAATAGCTCTCTTTATCAATTGAGCAGGTTCGACAGCTGCTAATGCATGTGTAAAGATTATTTCGGCAACTTTTCTCTGATCTTGCATAGGCAAAAATTAAAAAGCCGGATCATTTTATATCCGGCTCCAAAAATTTCTTAAAAACAGAGTTAGATTACTTCAGCAAGGATCAATACAACCCAAACAATAGCACCTACTAATGCAATGGCCCCTAATGTATATATAGCAGGTGCAATGGCAAGTGCACCTATTATTATTAGTCCCAATCCCGCAGCACCAATAATAAAAGGAAGCTTATACTCTTCCGGAACACCGCCCATCTTCTTAGCCTTCAGCTGTTTTTCAGGCGATTTGGCTTGCATCTTTTCAACTTTTTTCAGGACGGCCTTGATCACTGCTTTTTTAGCAAAGCCCATTTTCTGATGCTTTAGCTGTTCACGCAGACTCTGTACATCTACCTGCTTAGTTGCAACTGATGCATCAGCCAATAACTCTTCCTTCTTTTCGGTCTCTGATTGTGTAGCCTTCGTGTATATTTCAGAGGCACTAAAAGTTGTTTCTTCCTGAGAAGTTTGAGCACCGGCAACAGCAACTCTCTGTTCAGATTCTAGTACTGAAGGCTCTTGCTTAACAATAGTGGTTTGATTAACAGGGGTCTGTTGACTAATACGAGAACTAGTACAAGCAGAGGTTGCCAACACTAAGGCGATGATAGCTGGCAATACGTTTAAAGAAAAAGATTGCTTCATGGTTTGTTTGAAAATTAGGATGTAGATAATCTAAGGCAAAGTAGCAAAGATTGAACAAATAGATCAACGATCATTTCCTAAAAATCAATACAGAGGAGACTATAAAAAATAAAAGCCGGAAAATTTCCGGCTTCTTACTACCAATAAAAGCGAAGTAATTACAATTTAAAAGATACCCCTAATGTAAGAATACCAAGTGCACCTCTACCTACCTCACCATAAACACCAATAGCAGGATTGAACATATATCTACAACCTAAAATACCACCAAATACAACATTGCCACCATTAGCATAATAGGTAGAGTTATCTCCACTCCATGAATAAGTTTCATAGCCTAATGATAATCCACCATATATATCTAATTTTTCAGAATTCATGCTTCCACTAAACGCATCATTTAATACTTCTGTAGCGTGAAAGATACCTCTAGCACCAAAACCAACATTTGTCCATCTAGTTTTAGAACTTATCCCAGATCCTTGATATTTATAAGAACGCGATATAAAACCCAAATATCCACCTACTGCTATATTATCTGTAACATTATATTCAATATTGGCGGATAAGCCTGGAAGACCTGAATAACTGCCATAATATCCATAATCATAACCAATGCCTCCAAAAGAGATACCTGGATTAATTAACAAATCACCTTTTGAATATTGTGCCTGAGCGGAAAAACTACAAATCAACACTACCAAAAAGGTAGACAAATAAACAATTGTTTTTTTCATAAGTTTGAGTAAATAGGATAATTAAACATGTTCCACTAAATTAGTCGGAACCTTCACAAAAGGTAAACATCTGAAAAAATACTATCTTTGCCAAATAGTTTTATTTCGTTCCGCAAAAAAGCACTTCAGTGAAATACATTATCAGTTTCGTCATTCGTCACATTCCCCGTAAATATCTACAGTTAGTTAGCCATTTCGCTATGAAAATTGTAGCCATATTTTATATTGGCAATAAAGTAGAATGTCCTGTGTGTCAAAGTCATTTTCGTAAATTCTTACCTTATGGACGGACTAATCCACGGGAGAATGCCTTATGCCCAAGCTGTTTGGCTCTGGAAAGGCATAGACTTATGTGGTTATATCTGCAACGACAAACAAATTTCTTTAAAACGCCCCATAAATTATTGCATGTAGCGCCAGAACATTGCTTCATTAATCGATTTGAGTCAATGAAAAATCTGGATTATATCACGGCTGATATTGAGTCGCCACTGGCAAAGGTTAAAATGGATATACACCAGATTCCTTTTGATGCCAATACATTTGATGTGGCATTTTGTAATCACGTAATGGAACATGTAGATAATGATATTCAGGCCATGAGTGAATTGCATCGGGTGTTAAAACCGGGTGGATGGGCTATTATCCAAAGCCCGATGGATACTACACGTGCTACTACCCTGGAAGATCCTGCCATCAATACGCCTGCGGATCGTGAAAAATATTACTGGCAGGATGATCACCAACGACTGTACGGTCTCGACTATGCCCAGCGATTGACAAAAGCAGGCTTTGTTGTGAAAGAAGATCGTTTTGTAATGGAGCTACCTAAAGATCAGGTAGGTCGATATGCATTGCCGAAGGATGAAATTATTTATCTCTGTCAGAAGCAGTGAGTGAATTGACGTATTACAAATAAAAAATGCGCGATCCCAACGCGCATTTTTTATGTATAGGAATCTTATTCCCATTCAATAGTAGCAGGTGGCTTGGAAGATATATCATATACAACCCGGTTCACACCTTTTACTTTATTGATAATCTCATTGGAAATGTCTGCGAGAAACTCATAAGGTAAATGCGCCCAATCCGCAGTCATACCATCTACACTCGTTACAGCACGTAAGGCTACCGCATTTTCGTATGTGCGTTCATCACCCATTACACCTACCGATTGCACAGGCAGCAAAATAGCGCCAGCCTGCCATACAGAATCGTATAGGTTATGTTTTTTCAGGCCATTGATAAAGATAGAATCCACATCCTGTAATACCTGTACTTTTTCGGCAGTAATATCACCCAGAATACGGATACCTAGCCCAGGGCCAGGGAACGGATGACGGTTCAGAATGTTAGTTGGGATATTTATCTGGCGTCCTACTTCACGAACTTCATCTTTAAATAAAGCATTTAATGGCTCTACAATCTTCAGCTTCATCTTTTCCGGCAAGCCTCCTACATTGTGGTGAGACTTAATAGTTACAGATGGCCCTTTTACCGATACAGACTCAATTACATCCGGATAGATAGTCCCCTGTCCCAACCATTTTACATCCTGAATTTTATGCGCTTCTGCATCAAAGATCTCTATAAATGTACGTCCAATTGCTTTGCGTTTTGCTTCCGGATCAGTCAGTCCATTTAAAGCAGCATAAAATTCTTTTTTAGCATCTACCCCAATCACATTCAAGCCCAGATCCTGATAGGAATGTAATACTTCTTCAAACTCATTTTTTCTCAGCAATCCATTATCCACAAAAATACAATACAGGTTCTGACCGATTGCCTTATGAATCAATGTGGCAGCCACACTGGAATCTACCCCACCAGAAAGTCCCATCACAACTTTATCATTTCCCAGCTTCTCTTTCAGACTTTGAACTGTACTTTCTGCAAAGGCAGCAGAAGTCCAGTCTTGTTTACAGCCACAAATATCTACAACAAAGTTTTTCAGAATAGTTTTACCTTCTAGTGAGTGAGTTACTTCCGGGTGAAACTGAATCCCATAGGTTTGTTGTCCATCAACCTGAAACGCAGCTACTGTAACGGTTTCAGTATTGGCAATCAACTTAAAATGGGAAGGTACCTGAGTAATAGTATCCCCATGACTCATCCATACCTGAGAATGCTCAGAAACTCCGTTAAATAGTGGAGATACAGTATGACTTGCCAGGCGAGCACGTCCATATTCACGTGTGCGGGAAGGTTCTACACTACCACCTTGCTGCCAGGCCATCAATTGTGCACCATAGCACACTCCCAATACAGGAATCTGGCCTAGTAAAGATGTCAGATCAGGGTTAGGAGCTTCACTATCACGAACAGAACAAGGGCTCCCAGACAGGATAACACCTTTAATATCAGGAGTAAGAGCAGGTATGTGATGAAACGGGTGGATTTCGCAGTAAACGTTGAGTTCGCGCACCCGGCGGGCTATCAATTGGGTATATTGCGAGCCGAAGTCAAGAATAAGAATTTGTTCCATGCGCAAAGTTATATCATGGGACAATAGTTTCAAAAAAAATTTAAAAACCGCTGACTTTGAAAAAAGAAAATATGGCACAAACTTTGTCAACCGATTGATCTATAGTTATATTACACTACATCATTCTAAACTCTATGAAAAAATTTTTTGTAATTGCATTTACACTTGTTGTGCTATCCTTCACCCAGGACTTATTTGCTCAACGTCGCGGATATTCCAGCAGTGCAAGTTCTGATAGCCCTCAAAACCTCATAAAAATAAATCCGCTTAGTTTATTTACAACAACTGGCTCTGTGTTTTATGAACATGTACTGTCAGAAAATACTAGTATGGTTCTTAATCTGCAATATACACTCCCTCGAAAAGCAAGAATTTTTGGGACAGATATCTTAGGAGAAAACGGTAAATTAAATCGATTTGCCGTAGCACCTGAATTTCGTTATTATCCCAGTGGAACCGCTCCAACCGGATTTTATGTTGGACCATTTGCACGGTATGTAAACTTCTCAGCTAAAGGTGACATTACAAAAGAGATCAATGGAGAACAACGTACTATTCATGGAAAACTAACACAACAAACCTTCAGTCTGGGTTGTGTGATTGGTGGACAGTGGCTTTTTGGTGATCATATATCACTAGATGCCTATATTGGGCCTTATTTCAGCTTAGGGCATTTGTCTGTGACTCAAGACCTGACAGAAGATGATTATAATGTTCCTGCTTCTATCAATTTTCCAGTCTGGTTCCGAACAGGATTGACGGTTGGTTACGCATTCTAAATATAAAATCTTATAATTTAGATAAAGGCTATTCGGGTAATAATAAACCGGATAGCCTTTTATTTTTATCTGGTAAAAAGTAATACTCTATTTTTTAGTTAAAATTGCATCTCTAATTTAAATTCATACACCACTTACTCCTATGCAAAAAACACTTCTGCTGTTTGTGAGTTTCTGTTTGTCCATTCTTGTACATGGGCAACAAACCCGAATCAATTTCACAGAATACGAATTACCTAACGGATTAAAAGTTATTCTCCATCAGGACAATAGTACACCCATTGTTGCCGTAACGGTTATGTATCATGTGGGTAGCAAGAATGAAGATGCCAAACGTACTGGCTTTGCCCATTTCTTTGAACATTTATTATTTGAAGGTTCCCAAAATATTGGACGAGGCGAATATGCTAAGATTGTAGAAGGAGCAGGAGGAGAACTCAACGCCAATACAACATTTGACAGAACTTTTTACTATGAAGTATTACCTTCCAATCAATTAGATCTGGGTTTATACCTTGAGTCAGAACGAATGCTCCATGCACGCATTGATCAGGAAGGAGTAAATACTCAGCGTAATGTGATCAAGGAAGAGATGAAGCAAACACGGGATAACCGACCTTATGGAAGACTGTTATCAGAAACAATGAGCCGCGCCTTTAAGGTACATCCCTATAAAACAGATGTCATAGGCACAGCAGAACACTTAGATGCTGCCAGCCTGGAGGAGTTTATTGCTTTTTACAAACAGTTTTATGTACCTAATAACGCAATTCTATCCATTGCAGGAGATATTGACATTGAAAAAACCAAACAGTCTATTGCTAAGTATTTTTCAGAAATACCCAAAGGAACACAACCTATATTTCGCCCTGAGGCCAATGAACCACCTCAAATAGCAGAGATCCGTGACAATTTCTATGATAATGTAACATTGCCCGCGGTTATCCAGGCTTACCGCATTCCAGCTCAAGGTACAGAAGATTATTATGCCCTTAACTTACTTACTTCTCTATTATCAGGTGGTGAAAGTTCGCGTTTTACCAAAGAAATTAAAGACAAACAGCAAAAAGCATTGTATGTAGGTTCGTTTCCTTTAGCACTGGAACATCCAGGTATCTTTATCGCATTTGGGATTGCCAACATGGGTGTTAAACCAGAAGATCTGGAAACTTCCATGAATGCCGAGATTACAAAAGTACAAAACGAACCTATTAGTGATCTGGAATTTCAAAAACTTAAAAATCAGATAGAGTCCGAATTTGTAAACCGGAATGGATCTGTAACAGGTATTGCTGAGAATCTGGCGAACTATGAGATGTATTTTGGTGATGCCAATCTTATTAACTCAGAGATAGACCGATATAATAAAGTCACAAAAGAGGATATCCAGCGTGTAGCCAAAAAATATCTGACAAAAGAAAATCGGGTTTCTTTGTACTATCTACCTAATGCCTCCAAGCCAGCTCCTCAGGTAACCCCAGAACCGAAAACTGAATCTTCAGTCCCTTCTCAGGCACAAACACCGGAAAAACCGGCCAAAGAAACCAAGAAGAAAAAGAAAAAAGGCAACTAAATGGTGCATCAGCGCTATTACACAACCTACCAATCATTATTGTTTATACTCTATCTTCAGATATGAAAAAGTTCTTCATTCTTTTCTATATATGCCTGAGCAGTCTAACTACGTTTGCCCAGTTAGACCGTAGCAAACGACCTACACCAGGCCCTGCTCCAGTAATTCGTTTGGGCAAATACGAATCATTTCAGTTAGCAAATGGTTTGAAAATATTTGTAGTGACCAATAAGAAACTACCTCGTGTAGCAGTCAATCTAATCCTTGATTATATTCCACCTCTGGAAAAAGAAGTAACAGGATTGGGAGATATAACCGGACAAATGTTACGCACAGGCACTCAAACCCGTACCAAAGATCAGATTGACGAACAGATCGATTTTCTGGGGGCCACATTATATACTTCTTCATCGGGAGCTTATGGTAGCAGTCTGAAAAAGCATCAGGATAAATTAATGGAAATCATGGCAGATTTGTTGCTTCATCCATCCTTCAAACAAGAAGAGTTGGATAAAATCAAAACAGAAAAGAAAAATGAGTTGTCACTTTCCAAAGACGAGCCAGAGTCTATTCTTCAACAGGTAAAAAGTGTAGTCCTTTATGGAAAGGACCATCCCTACGGAGAAATCACAACAGAAAAAAGCATTGATGCTATCACCCTTGACAAAATCAATACTTACTACGCTACCTATTTCAAACCTAATATTGGGTATATGGCATTTGTAGGAGATATTACACTAGCAGAAGCTAAGGCTTTAACTGAAAAATACTTCTCAACCTGGAAACAGGGAACTGTACCTACTCCAACTTATATACAACCTAAAGTGCCTGCTAAAACAAAAGTGATAGTAGTTAACAAACCTGAAGCAGTACAAACAGTTCTTAGTATTGCCTATCCAATCGATTTTAAACCAGGTCCCCCCGATGCAATCAAAGCTTCTATTACCAACGATATTTTAGGTTATGGTGGATTTTCAGGACGGCTATTTCAGAATTTGCGTGAAAAACATGGGTATACTTATGGCGCATATTCTTCCCTACAGAATGATAGGTTAGTGGGTTCTTTTAGTGCAGGTGGTAACATAAAAACCAACGTCGTTGATAGTGCAATCACAGAAATAGTGAGTGAGATGCGCAGAATACGTGATATTGTAGTAACAGATGCAGAACTGAAGCAGACCAAGAATATACGAAATGGTATTTTTGTTCAATCCCTGGAAGATCCACAAACTATTGCCCGGTTTGCTTTAAATACAGCTCGTTACAAATTACCAGCAGATTATTATTCTAATTATCTAAAAAATATCGAAGCTGTAAAAATCCCAGACATACAGGCAATGGCTAAGAAATATATTCTGCCAGAAAATGCCTATATTCTTGTAGTAGGAAATGCAAGTGAGTTCGAAGCAAAGCTACAACAGTTTGGAGAGATTATACACTATGATGCAGAAGGTAATAAAATAGAAGCATCAACCTCTAGTTCTACTATTCCAGCAGACATAACTGCAGATAAAGTCATTGGAAATTATATAAATGCTATAGGCGGTAAAGAAAAGCTGATCAAAATACGTGATGTTAGCACCAGTATGAATGCTAAAGTCCAGGGAATGGAAGTGACAGGGTTACGTCAACAAAAAACACCCAACAAACTTAAGATGAGCATGAAAATAGCAAGTATGGGAATGGAAGTACTAAAAATTGTCTCCAATGGAAATAAAGCTACCTTCTCTGCTATGGGCAATACACAGGAGTTAACAGGAAAAGAACTGGAATCTACCAAAGCCATGAACACTCTTTTCCCAGAGTTATATTATGATCAGATTGGAGTTACAAGAACACTGAAAGGAATAGAAAAAGTTAATGGATCAGATACCTACGTTATCGAACTTACCTTACCAGGAGGAAGTAAAACAACGGAATACTTTGAGATAAATTCAGGTTTAAAAGTCAAACAAATTCTTGTTGGTGAAACCAATGGTCAGACAGTTACACAAACAACAAACTTTGGTGATTACAGAGAAGTTTCTGGTGTGAAATTCCCTTATTTACTAAGTACATCCTTTGGTCCACAGGTTGTAGATCTGAAAGTAACATCGATTGAACTCAACAAAGGATTGGGCGATGAAATATTTGAATAAAGAGCTATAGTAGAATTATAAAAACAAAAGCCCATTTGAACTATGTCAAATGGGCTTTTTAGATAAATCGTATTTATTATTTTTTACCACCACCTATTACGGCTCCAAGTTTCAGAGAGAAATAGTTACGATTGAAATCTGAAGGCTGACCAGTGATCAAGTTGTATTCCAATCCCATACGGAAGTGCCCAGCTTCAAAACCAATACGAGGTACAACACCAAACTTAGTTCCTACATTCATTTCAGGTACTTCAGTAGTTTCTGAGTCAACACTTACAGATCCCATGTTGAAAAGACCTACACCCAGACCACCAAAAGGACGGAATCCGTTAGTGCCTACATAATAATCACCAGTCAGAGCATAAGATCCAATGGCAGAGATATCTGCAGAAGCATATTGATCGTTGCCACTTACATTTCCTAAGATAGCACCTTCAAAGCGAAGACCTGCTGCAAAATTGTCATGCAGGTTAAATTTAGGTTCTGCGTAAAATAATACACCTTTAGCTTTTCCAAAACCATATCCAGCTCCTACATCTACTTTAAATAGTTTGTAAGTTTCAGATTGAGCTTTAACCAAGGCTGGAGTCATCATTGCAAATAGTGCACATGCAAGAATAGTAACTTTTTTCATTGATAAGAGTGTAGAGTTAGTTAAATAAGACCTGTAAACACTTTGTTTACGCCACAATATTAAATAGCATTTATCTACCACCAAAAAATGAGGGACTTACTCTCTTCTCCAAACAAGTAATAAACAAGACTGGTAACACTAGAAAAATAATATCTTTTAAAAAAATCAAATATATCTTTTTTTACAGAACACATTATCAATAAGCTGAACAGCTAAAAACACATACTTTTTCTTCTTACTATTCCACATATTGTCTAATTGAATAGCAATTCACTACATTGTAATATATATAGCCTCATTTTTAATATATTCTCAATTGAAGATTGATAATCTGTCATTTTTACGTTTGTTTTGCTCTTCATTACTAATGATATATGAATTGTCCTTTAAAACTTTCGTTCCGTATTCAATTATTGGTACTATCTGTCCTTGGAGTTCTATTATCTTGTGAAACCAAGAAAGTGCAGGAAACAGAAACAGATCCTGCAAAAATTCGTATCACCAAACACAATGTTGAACAGGTACTAACGCAATATGGTGAAGAGCATAAGGATTCTATCATTAGTATTGAAACTCCTTATGGTATTATCAAAGCAGTATTGTATACGAAAACACCCCTCCATAGAGCAAGCTTCATACGTCTGATCAACAAAGGTTATTTCGACTCAGCAGACTTTTATCGTCTTGTTCCAGCTATGGTTATTCAGGGAGGCCATCTGGATAAGAGACGCATGGGACTTGAGAACTACGAAATACCACATGAAATAGATCCTCGGTGGTTTCACAAACGTGGAGCATTAGCCATGGCACATCGTGATGAATCAGAAGGATCTTCTCCATATGACTTTTATATTGTCCAAGGATCTGTATTTCGAGAAGATAGTGTACGAAGTATCAATAAAGATACAGGCTACCCCTTGTTATTGAAACAATTGAAGACTTATACAACTGTTGGAGGTGTACCCCACCTTGATTATCACTATACTGTTTTTGGAGAAGTAATAGAGGGATTAAATCTGGTGGACAGTATAGCAGCAGAGCCATTGGAAGAAAATACTGAACATCCTAAAAATAGAATTTCTATTAGAATCACTATACCCTAGTCTTAGGGAATAAAAAATCCTTAACTTTGATTATCAACTACATAAAACGCAACTATGAACAAGGTATTCGTGTAAGTAATATAGGTGTAAATTCTATAAAGTAGTGCGAAGTTTCGTATTTAGCAGATTGATTGCTTTATTTCTCAGGTATGATTCTCTTATGCCATTCATTCTTCTTTAAGTCCAAATCATACAGTTACACAGATGTTTTTTTGTCCTCACTTTTTTGATATCTTTTAGATATTTTCTGAAGACAATTTCTCCATTTTCAGGTTATTCATGCATAGTAATACAATAAAAGCTACTCAATTCAAAGGTTCAACAAGCAAACTTCTTTACTCAAAAGTCATCGATAGTTTTCCTGCATTCATAGCCTAAAACCCCTTCAATAATCGATTAGACATTGTATTTCTTTAAATTATAGAGTTACACTATAAGTGTGCTGCGTATATATAGGTAAAATATTGCTTAAATGATATATTAAATTCTTATTTAAATTAAACTGTTAAAAAGAGTTTTTTGTGGATTTCTTACATCTGTTTTGTTTTCTGCTATCCTATACCACTCACATTAGATTATATCCCTTTTTTTGCATATTCAGTAATTAGACAGCATTATGCTCATTTACCCAGCTATATTTCTCAGAACCAAGACTGTATTAATTATACTATTATTAATAAATAATATTGTTGCTTATGGCCAAAGTTGTAATAGCGGTTGTACAGCACAAATCAATGCAGGAAACGCAGGTGGTAGCACAGTTAACCTAGGAACCCAAGGTGACTATCTATGTATTGTTGCATCCAGTACCCGCTCAATTACAATATGGGGAAACAATATTACTATATGCATTGCATCAGGAACAACATATAGTGGAACTATTACATTAGGTAATAATGCCACTAACCTGACTATCAATAATTATGGAACTATGAGTTCGGGAAGTTCTATTGTTGTTATGGGTACAACAAATGTGAGTGGATTAAACATTAATAATATATCAACCTCTGCGACATTCAATGCAACCCTAAATAGTAGTTTCCCAACAGGAACAACCATCAATAATAGTGGCACTTGGAATAGCACAATTAATCAACCTCTTCCTACAGGAGGTATATCAATAACTAGCAGTGGAACATGGAATGGCACAATTAGCTCAAGTATTATTTCAGGAAGTACCGTAACAAACAGTAGTGGGAATTGGAGTGGAGCTATCAGTGGTGCAATTACAGGTGGTAGTATAATCAATAACAGTACTAGCAATAACGGATGGACAGGCACTATCAGTGGCAATAACTCAGGCGGAGCTATTACAAACAATGGGACGTGGAATGGTGCAATTTCGGGTAATATATCAGGTACAGCCTCTATTACCAATAATGGAACCTGGAGTAATTGGAACACAATAAGTGGAGCTATATCAGGAGGTAGTATTACAAATAATGGTACTTGGAATGTTCCAATGACTGGCGCTATCAGTGGTGGAACTATCACAAACAATAGCGGAAAAACCTGGAATGGTAGTATTAGTGGAGATATATCAGGAGGAAATATTACAAATAATGGTACTTGGGCCAATACTATTACGGGGGGTATTAGTGGAGGTACTATTACAAATGCGAGTGGAGCAATCTGGAGTGGTAATCTTGATACTAATCCTATTACGGGTGGAGCTATAATCAATAATGGTACATGGACAGGGACAATGAGTAAACCTCGTTCAGGAGGTACTCTCACTAACAATAATATCTGGAACGGACTTACCAATGGTGCTATATCAGGTAATGCTTCTATTACGAATAATGCCACCTGGAATGGAGCTTACAATACATCAATAAATGGTGCGGGTGTAGTGGTTAATAATAATGGAACTTGGTCTTCTACTGCTACAATAAGTAACTTCAGTGGAGGAACCTTTAATAACAATAATGGAGCGACATTTCAACCCAATCAAAACTTTATACTATCAGGTTCAGCTATCTTCAATAATAATAGTGGAAGTACATTCAGGCCTTCATCTCTCCAGATAGATGGAACCAGTACAATCAATAATTACAGTTCAATCACCAATACTCCTGTTACAGTAAATAGTGGAACATTTAATAATACAAGTTCAGGTACCTTCACAGGAACTCTCAACAGCAATGGCGGTACTTACAATAATGCAGGCACTACCACTGTAACAAATAATATTGATATATCAGGAGCAATTAACTCTACAGCTGGAGGAACGCTTACATTTAATGGAAATGTCACGGCAAATGGCCCTGTAACAGCAACAGGAAGTAAAGTAACTATTAATGGAAACTTAACGAATAATAATACCATAAGTCTTACAAATGCGGAGCTTAATGTAACAAGTAACTACACTAACCAAGGAACATTGAATCTCTCTGGCTCTTTGGTAAAAGTAACGGGTAATTTTAATAACAATGGTGGAGCTGTCAGAAATACCAATGCTTTAAGCTGTTCTAAAGTAGCAACAACAGGTAATTCAAGCAACTCAGGTACCTTCGGCAATAATGCCAGCCTAAGAGTTGACATTTGTACAGCTACTACATCAAATGGAAACTTCAATAGTAATTCCAATCCTGGTGGTACATATTCCACACTATGTACATGCTCTATCAATCCCTTACCTGTAACTTTCATTAGTTTCTCAGGAAAAGTAGTCAATAGCACTGTAGTATTAACATGGTCAACAGTTTCAGAAGAAAACAACAAAGCCTTTATCATTGAACGTTCTGTGGATGGTAAAACATTTGAATCCATTGCAGAAGTAGCAGGAAATGGTACTACTAACCAGATATCAGCCTACGAATTAGTAGACTCAAAGCCTTTAAATGGCCAGAATTATTATAGAATCAAACAGGTCGATTATGATAATACTGAGTCTTACTATAGTAAAGTAGTATCAGTATCCATACAATCAGTTGTTCAACAGCTTTTATTAGCACCAAATCCTGTCAATGCAGATAAAGTTATTTTACTTCTATCTGACAAGTCAGATAAACTTACAGTTACAATTATTGATATGAAAGGGGCAATTCTCTCGGTACAAAAATACGCTGATCCCCAATCTGAAAACGAAGTAGATATTCAGAAGCTGGTCAAAGGGGTATATCTGGTACAGGTTCAGACAGGAATCACAGTCAAAACCCTAAGGCTTGTTAAACTCTAACATATAGATATATCCGATAAACGCCTGAGGTAAATCTCAGGCGTTTATCTTTTAGAAAGTACTATCTTTGAATGTAACATTAATCGCACAAACAATGACCTATATTATGGTAGACATAGAAAGTGATGGCCCTATTCCGGGTGATTACTCTATGATTTCATTTGGAGCAGTAGTTGTTGATGAACTACTGAATAAAACATTCTACGGACAACTACGTCCTATTTCAGATAAGTTTATTCCAGAAGCTCTTGCTGTATCCGGGCATACCCGTCAGGAAACGCTGGCATTTCCTGAAGCCAAACAAGTAATGACAGATTTTTCTCACTGGATTAAAGAAAACACAACAGACCGCGCCATCTTTATCAGTGATAACAATGGATTTGACTGGATGTTTATCTGCTGGTATTTCCATCATTTCCTGGGCAACAACCCTTTTGGTTTCAGTTCTCAGAATTTGGGAAGCTTATACAAAGGCCTTGAAAAAGACACATTCAAGAACTTTAAGCATCTCCGCAAAACTACTCACACTCATCATCCGGTAGATGATGCAAAAGGAAACGCAGAAGCATTGCTAACAATGAAGAAAAATATGGGACTTAAAATCAAATTTTAAATCCCATACCTTATTCAGCACCCTATATTCATTTTCATTTAACAATAAGTTAACTTATTGGCACCAGCAGATAGATTTGTAAGTTTTATCTTTGCCCCCTCTTGATGAGGTGTATGAGCAATGTTGAAAACGAAACAATAATCTGGTCTCAACTACGAAAAGCAGATCCGGAAGCATTCCAGATCCTGTATGACAAATACTGGACTCCGCTTTTTTTATATGCCTACCGCCTTCTCAACAACAAACAAGAAGCTCAGGATATTCTTCAGCTTTTCTTTAGCGACCTCTGGGAAAAATCAGCCACTCTGCCTTTTGTAACAGACATAAGACCCTACCTATTTAGAGGACTGAAAAATCGCATTCTAAATTCTATTCGGGATAAACAGATTGAAGAAAAACAGATTGCAGCATTTTACGAAGTTCTGGATGAGACAGATACTATTCCAGATGACCCCATTCATGATATCACATTTAAAGACAAAATCATTCCCTTACTGGAAATACTCCCTCCCCGCATGCAGGAAGTACTGCAAATGCATTATCTACATGGACTATCAGTATCTGATATTGCAGATGAACTAGGTTCCGCACCCCAAACTATCCGTAACCAATTAAATATTGCGCTAAAACGTCTACGGGAAAAGCTGGTTGTCAGATAATAAAGCGTTTACACATATTATCATCTCCTCATTCCACAGCCGTAAAGTATACATTACGTTTATATTTCCTTTTTTATCAAATTGTTAATTTCTGTTTTTGCGATGGTTACAACTCAGGTATACTGTGTCTTTGAAGTAAAATAAGTTTTCATTCGTGGACGATAAAGTATTTAAAGAGTTAGTAAAAAGATTTCAGGCAGGTGAGTGTACCGAGAAGGAGATTGAACTTTTGCATCACTGGTTGGACATACTGGAAGCAGATTCACGTCTGACAGATCCATCTACAGAAGAATTGGAGTCGCTCAGGGAGCAATCATTGGCAAATATTCTGCCCCATACCAAACAGGAGACACCAAACCGCAAGTTGTGGCCTGTTGTTGGAAAGATAGCTGCTGCATTCATTCTGGTTTCTTCTGTTGCACTATATATTTTTCAACAGTATGGTTCTGCAAAAATAGTAACAGTATCAACGGGCAATCAGCAGATAAAAAAGATTCAGCTACCAGATGGCTCATATATCTGGCTATATGCAGGAACAACAATAGAATATAGTGAACCTTTCATACAAAAAGAACGAGTAGTCAGATTAAAAGGACAAGCGTTTTTTGATGTTAAACGAGATACTCTTCATCCATTTGTAGTGAATACATTCGGAATTACTACTACTGTGTTAGGAACCTCCTTTAACATTACGGCTTATCCTCAGAATACATCTGTACAGGTAGCAGTTGCCAGCGGAAAAGTAAAAGTAGGTGATACCCGCAAAGCATTTGCATTGCTTACACCGTCAGACCGGATCACGGTACAAAAGAGTAATCATACCAGCGAAATGGATCATGTTGATCCATCAGCCATTAAACGATGGACATCCGGGGAAATATTCTTACGGAATGCCTCTCTGAAAGAAGTACTTCAAACATTGGAACAATACTATGGTGTAAACTTTAAAACCCACTTTAATACCAATGAAGGCAACTTTACATTAAAACTAAATCAGAAACTATCTCTTGATCAAGCATTAGATATTATCCAACTAGTCAGTTATCAACCAAAAATCCGGTTTGAGATAAAAGAAAAAACCATTCACGTATACCGGACTAAAATCAAATAATTAAGCAAACATACTATTTAAGAAAAAAAGGCGCCAATAGGCACCCAGGGAGTCTTTTGCCTTTAAAAACCGATATAAAACACACCAAACTCATTTAAAATTAATTATTTACCTTTTCAAACCATCATGAAACACCCTTTCCGAATCCGACAATGCCTGGCTTGTCTATCTTTTATTCTCACTATCTGCTGCATACAAATCTCTCCAGCAACAGTCAAGATGGCGATGTTGCAGAAGAAGATCAAAAAGATGGTTATACCAGAAGGTACTCTGGCTCATGCACTGGATATCATTGAAGACAAGGCAGCAGTTAACTTGGCATATGATGAAAATGCCATTCTTACTTACCATGTACCAAAAGCAACTTTCAACGAAACTACAGTAGGAGATGTGCTTACAAATATGCTTCAGAAGTTTCCTCAGTTACGATTTGAAGAAAAGTATAACACCATTGTTATTTTTCCAAATACCACTTATGCAGAAACCAGTACAAAAGATATTACAGTAACAGGTACAGTAAAAGATGATCAGAATCAGCCATTAGCAGGTGTAACAGTGATTGTTAAAGGAACTAACATTGGATCTATCACCAATGCAGATGGCAAGTACACCATTTCAGTACCGTCTCAGGATGCAACGCTTGTCTTTAGTTTTATTGGTTATGTATCAGAAGAAGTAGCTGTTGGTACTCGTACCTCTGTAGATATAACGCTGGTTAATGATGTAAAATCATTGATGGAAGTAGTTGTGGTAGGGTATGGTACCCAACGAAAAAATGAAGTAACCGGAGCTGTTTCTTCTATCTCTACAAAGGAAGTTAGTAGCCGTAATTATAACTCAGCAGCGGAAGTACTCCAGGGCACAGTTCCAGGTGTGACTATTATGAATAATGGAGGAGATCCGACAGCTCAACCTTCTATTAATATACGTGGTATAGGCTCTATAAATGGAGAGAGTCCTTTGATTATTGTGGATGGCTCTATTTATATGGGATCATTCAATTCTATTAATCCCAATGACATAGAATCTTTAAGTATATTAAAGGATGCGTCTGCAGCTATTTATGGTGCACGTGCGTCTGGAGGTGTTGTGTTGATTACAACAAAAAAAGGTCTGTCCAATAAAACAAATGTAAATGTAAACTATCAGCAAGGATTTCAACAGGCAGGAAAAAAGCTGGAAGCATTAAATGCAGCGGAAAGAGCAGATATTGTAAATATGATTCGTAAGAATGAAGGATTATCAGAAGATCCTGCATTCACCACCTTTCCAGATGCCCGCATTACCAAAACCAACTGGATGGATGAAATTTTTCAGACTGGCCGAATTTATAATATAAATGCATCTCTAAGTGGAGGGAATGAAAAGAGTACATTCTTTTTATCTGGTGGTTATAGAAAAAATGAAGGTATTCTCTTAAACACGTACTCTGATCGCTTTACAGCACGCTTAAACTCTTCTCATCACTTACATAAAAAAGTAAAAGTAGGAGAAAACTTATCCTATTCCCTCAATAATGGGCAGGGTGCCAATACATTCGATTCCTATGTTGGACCAATTATAGGGTCAATATATTATCCTCCTAATGCAACTGTATATCGAGAAGATGGATCAGGACTTTTTGGTGGTGTACCAGAACAATACCCTGCGTCTTATGGAGATGTTGTCAATCCTGTAGCGTATCTGAAACGTTTGGATAACAAAAATCCGGTTTCCAACCTACTTATTAACCCTTATCTGGAATGGGAAATAATCTCAGGTTTAAAATTTAGAAGTAACTGGGCTTATACACGTATCAATGATGATACAAAACGATTTACTAGCCGTGTGCTGGAAACAGGAAAGATCTTTGATTTTAACGAGTTATATCAAAGCCACCGCCTCTTTCAAAGTTTGTTGAATGAACAAACGCTTCAATGGGAACAAACCCTTAACCAGCTACATAAGATAAACATACTTGTGGGACATACTTATGAACACTGGAAGAATGAGTCCTACTCTGTTACAGGAACAGGTTTTGATAATGAAGCTCCTTTCCGCCGTTATCTTACCAACGCAAAATCAATTTCTGCTTATAACTCAGATGCTTATGAAACAAATCAGGAATCGTATCTGGGCCGACTAAACTATTCGTTTGCAGATAAATATTTACTAACGGGTATTCTGCGTAGAGATGGAACATCCAAATTAACTGGTAAGAATGCATGGAAGTGGTATCCATCTGTATCTGCAGGATGGGTAATATCACAAGAACCTTTCATGCAGAACATTTCGCTGATCAGCACATTAAAATTACGTGCTAGCTGGGGTAAAATAGGCAATCTGGGACAATTAGGCCCCTATGCGTTTAGTGTTCCTTTTGACAAACTACAAACAATGATGGGTTTAACACCAAGCCTTCAACTGGGATTTGCAGAAAATGAAAGATCGAATCCTGATCTGGTATGGGAAGGCTCTGAACAAAAAAACGCAGGATTGGACTTTGGATTTCTCAATGATCAGTTTACAGGTTCAGTTGATTTCTTTATCAAAAACAATAAAAATATGCTGCTTCGTAAAACCTTTCCAGGTGTAGCAGGAACCCCTAAGGGAAAAATTATTAATGCAGGCAACATGGAGAACAGAGGAGTAGAGATTGGCCTTACATACCATAAATCAAAAGGAGAACTACAATTTGACATTTCAGCTAATGCTGCGTATACAAAAAACACATTGAAGGCTCTTTATGAGGATGTAACCAGCATTCCAATGGGACCCACTGTACGTCAATTGCCTTTATCTAATATAGCCAGGATAGGCGATCCGTTTAATGCATTCTATGGATATAAGACTGCAGGGTTATTTCAGTCAAACGATGAAGCAGCAAGCTATGTTAATGGCAAAGGTGAACGTCTTCTGCCTAATGCTCAAGGAGGAGATTTGAAATTTGTTGACTCTAATAATGACGGGGTTATCAATGATAAAGATCGGGTAATTCTGGGCAGCATATTTCCTAAGTGGACCTACAGCCTGAATGGTAATTTCAGATTCAAGAATTTTGATCTGAATCTTTTCTTCCAGGGAGTTCAGGGAAACAAGATTCTCAATGCCGTGAAATTTACTGGCTTGAACGCTAATTTCTTTAGCTATAACTTCTTATCTGATATTAAGAACGCATGGACACCAGAAAACACAAATACAGATGTCCCTCGCCTTACAATAAAAGATCCTAATAATAACTTTTCAAGAGTGTCTAACTTTTATGTTGAAAATGGATCTTATCTGCGTCTGAAAAGTCTGACACTGGGCTACTCTCTTCCAGATACATGGGTAAAAGGTCTTCACTCCAGAATTTATTTTACAGGACAAAACTTATTTACAATTACTAAATACTCAGGTATGGACCCTGAAGTAGGGATGAACAACTCAGGAATAGATGTTGGCTTATATCCTGTATCTCGTGTGTATATGTTTGGTATTGATGTAAACTTTTGATCCATTACACTTCTACAGAAATAATAAATATCCTATTGATCTTTTATGAAAGAAATGTTTAAAAATATAAGCTTACTTATTGCTGTTCTGGTGATAACCTCCTGCAACAATTTATTAGATGTTACACCTCAGGGACCTCCTACCAGTAACTCTTTCTGGAAAACACAGGAAGATGCCATTGCAGGTGTTAATGCCATCTATGATCTTTATTCAGATGACGATATGTATGGACGAGGATTTTTCTGGCTTAACAATGCCAGTGACGATATTGGTACCAAACCTCGTGCGAATGCAGAACGTATCAAAAACTTTCAGGTTGATGGAAACGAATCTGATACCAAAAATATCTGGGCAAAGCATTACCAGGTAATGAAACGCTGTAATGATGCCATACGAAATATTCCTGCTATCACATTCAGAGATGAGAAGTTGAAAAACCGCCTGCTTGGAGAGGCCTACTTCAACCATGCAGTGATGCATCTGGAACTAGCTTATCGATATGGAGATAGTCGGGCAGGCATTCCAATTCAAAACAGAGAAGATCCTGAGGATATTTATGTATCACGTACTCAAAACGTTAGTGAAAACTATGCATACATTATTGCGGATCTAAAAAAAGCAGCAGCCCTACTACCAAACTTTTCTCAATATGCTACAACAGACTATGGACGTGCTCACAAGTCTGCTGCATGGGCATATCTGGTAAGGACATACTTATATGCCAAAGAGTGGGCTAATGCAGAAAGCTATGCAGATACAGTAATTAACAGTGGTCAACATAACTTGTTAAAAGAATTTGCAGATGTATTTAAAACTGCCAACAACTGGTCAAAAGAGTATATCTGGTCTGTATCATCCAGTGTATCTAATACATCTAAAGGATGTATTTTTCCTGGTGTAGTTCTGGAAGATAAAGGATGGGGTTTCTATAATGGATGGGGTAACTTCTATCCAACTAAGGAATTATTTGATACATATGACAAAGATGATAAACGCCTCCCGGCTACGATTCTCAAAACAGGTGATACGTTCATGTTTTTCGGAGAGGAAAGAGTATTTAATGTAGGCAAGTTCACTGTTAGCTCCAGTAACCGTACTGGATATCAGTTTAAAAAATACATGGAACCTTTTGGATATGCCAATCCAGTTGGGACCTATGTTAATCCCAATGGAGATAAACCATCTACTACATTGAATGTGCCATTGTTACGCTATGCAGATATTATCTTAATGAAAGCAGAAGCACTTCTTATGCAGAATAAAAGTGCAGACACAGAAATTAACATGATCCGTAACCGTGCAGGATTAGAATCTATCAGCAATGCGACAATGAAAGATCTAAAACGTGAAAGACGTTGCGAGTTTGCAGGAGAGTGGACAGATCGCCACTGGGATCTTGTACGTTGGGGAGATGCAGAAGCTACCTATGCGAAACCTCTCCATCATGCAGATGGACATGTAATTTATGAAGGCCGTACATTTAAACCTACTGTACACCATGTATGGCCAATTCCTCCGGATGAGATTGCAGTAAGCAAAGGTGCGCTTTGGCAAAATGAAGGTTATTAAATCCTCTTTTAGAATAGGTAAAGAGCTACTTTACCTATTCTGATTCTTGTTTATATACTTTTCTTTTATCCACTTTTATTCATCTTTTCACTTATTCGCATGAAAAAGCACTTTTTTTCTCTGTCAGTAAGCATTTTTACAGTTGCATTTTTATTGGTTGGCTGTCAATCTGAAAGTCCGGTTCAACCAAAGTCATCTTATTCTGGCAAATCGGCTAAGGTTGCCTATTCACTTAACAACTGGATGAGCCTGGTAAGCAGCAGTCTTACACTTTCACAGCTTTCTATTCCAGGTACACACGACTCTGGGGCACTTTATGAACCTGTTTCAGGAACAGCCAAGTGTCAGAATCTTACAATAGGCAACCAACTTATAGCAGGTATACGTTTCCTGGATGTCCGTTGCAGACACATTGATAACGCATTTGCTATCCACCATGGCTCGATCTATCAAAACATGAACTTTGATGATGTTCTCAATGCCTGCTGGAGTTTTTTAGCGAGCAACCCTACCGAGACTATAATTATGAGTGTTAAAGAAGAGTATAACTCTTCGAATGTCAGCCGCACTTTTGAACAAACATTTGATACCTATATCCAAAAAAATCCTAGCAAGTGGTATATGGGATCATCTGTTCCAGCATTAGGTACTGTTCGTGGAAAGATCGTTCTTCTCAGACGTTTCAATGCAACTAGCACTCCAAAAGGTATCGATGCTACTAATTGGGCAGACAATACAACCTTCACATCGGGTATTCTAAATGTACAGGATTATTATAATGTAAGCAGTGCTGACCAAAAATGGACTTCTATTACCAATCAGTTTAATGCAGCTTTAGCAGGAAGCAGCAATACCTTGTATCTGAATTATACTAGTGGTTACAAGGCTCTTATTTTTGGAATTCCTAGTATTACTACTGTCTCTAACTCTGTTAATCCAAAAATCACCACTTACTTTACGACTAACACAAGTGGCAGATACGGCATTATCCCAATGGATTTTGCTGATTCTGGTCGCAGTTCCTTAATCATTGCAACCAATTTTTAATCCTATTACAAATACATTTATATAAAATGCCTCTTGTCATGTCGACAGAGGCATTTTATATCCTGGATTAGTCAGTCTTTGTCATTTTAATTCTTTTATTCACAACCAAACAAATTTCATGAGTACTTCATCCAGAAGAGAGTTCCTTCAGTTTTTGGGCCGTGCAGCTATTACTACGTATGGATTATCTATTCTACCAACAGATAATCTTCTTGCAGCTTCTTTACAATCGAATGCCTTACCGTTTACTCCTATCGAACCTTCCGATGCAGATAAGCTTATACTGGCAGAAGGGTTTCAATATCATGTGGTTGCCAAATGGGGCGATAAACTTAATAAGACAGAAAAGTATGGTACTCACAACGACTTTGTAACCTTTATCTCATCCATTAAACAAGCTAAAAACGAAGGCATCTTATGGGTCAACCACGAGTATACAAACCCATTGTTTATAAGTGGCAAACCCTATATAAAGGGAGAAACCAGAACAAAAGCAGAAGTGCTGGCAGAGATGGAGAGCGTGGGTGGTAGTATTGTTAAGATTCGCAAAAACCCGAAAGACTCTCAATGGAAGATAGTACAAGGAGATCCTGTAAACAAACGTATTACAGCCTTAACAGAAATTCCTTTTGCCTGGCATGAACCCATTGCAGGGTCTAAAACAGCTATTGGTACACTAGCCAATTGTGCAGGCGGTCAGACTCCATGGGGTAGTGCATTATCTTGTGAAGAAAACTATGATACGTTCTGGGGAGAGCTGGATCTCTCAAAACCTGATAAGCCCAAAATACGAATGGGTGACTATGGATGGGATACTGTGTTTCATTATACTCCAGAACATTATGGATGGGTAGTAGAAATCAATCCACTCACCGGACAAGCTAAAAAGCTGGTAGCTTTAGGCAGATTTGCCCATGAAGCAGCCACTGTATGTCAACTACCCGATAAACGTTGTGTAGTATACACAGGAGATGATAAAGAAGATGAGCACCTTTACAAATTCATCGCCTCCGAACCTAACTCACTTGAGAAAGGAAAACTCTATGTAGCCAATACCGAACGAGGAGAATGGATATCGCTGGATATCCAGGACCAGCCTGTATTACAACAACATTTTACAAGTCAAACAGAAGTACTGATACGCTGCAGAGAAGCAGCCAAACTTGTGGGGGCTACACCTCTAAACAGACCTGAAGATATTGAGATAGATCCTATCACTAAAGATATTTTTGTTTGCCTCACCAATAATGCCCGTAAAGGAGATGTATATGGTTCCTTTATGCGTATTACAGAAAAAGATGGAAAAGACGGGCTTCGTTTTGAGTCAAAAATATTTATGGCAGGCGGGCCTGATACAGGATTTGCCTGTCCGGATAATATGGTTTTTGACAACAAAGGCAACCTGTGGTTTACATCTGATATGTATAACATGAACAAAGGAGATTATATACCTTTTAAAAATAATGGATTCTTCTTTGTTCCTATGTCTGGAGAAAATGCAGGAAAAGTTTACCAGGTAGCCTCTGCTCCTATGGATGCAGAGTTCACAGGCCCTTGTTTCTCTCCTGATTATGAAACGTTATTTTTATGTGTCCAACATCCTGGCGAAAACTCAAAAAATCTGAAAGAGTTGACAAGTCATTTTCCGGATGGAGGAGATAGCATTCCAAAATCCTGTCTGGTTGCTATTACAGGTCAGGCACTCCAGACTATTATACAATAACTTTCCTTTACCCAATAAAAAGAGCCAGGCAATTCCGTCCTGCTCTTTTTATTTTAAAACAAACTTATAGACTCGCTTCATCAATAAGCATCTCCGGACGATATTCAAAGTGCATAGTGTCATAATAGTACCATTTTCCACCCCAGATAAAGCCGTATTTTTCAAATAATTCGATAATCTCAATAGGATAACGATTTTTGTATTTATGAGGTCGGCCCATCTGTTTATCCCATAGCCAATAATCCGCATACCGAATATTAATATCTACAGCAATACCAAAGCTGTGAGCACTTTTACGATCTGTCCCCCGAATACTCCGCCAGTTAAAGGCTCCTCCCGGATTCCGTACATATTTTAACCATTCCGGATGATTATCCAGTTCATCTGAAATAGCCTGTATCTTTTTATGGATATCATTGACAGTTGTCACATACATCTTCAGCTTCTGAGTCTTTGGTAACCAACGTACCAGAGCCAGCTTTCCATGCACCTCTGCATGTGTTGAACCATACATTTTTTCAAAGAAAGGAGTGTAACGGATTTTTGTCGTATCTGTTACATTTTCGGTAGGATCAGGGAAATCTCGGCCTTTAACATACTTCTTGCTCATCTGATCTTCGAGGTCAGGAGTCAAAAGTAGTGCCTCATAATCTTTATTTTGTATTCCATCATCATATGGCATAACAGTACTATCCTTCCAAATCAGTGAATTGGAAGTAGCTCCAATCAACTGGTCCGGATATGCTTTTAATAGCTTCCGGAGCCCAATAGGAATTGTATCTGTATCTGTTACTACTGCTGTTTCCTGAGCAAATAATGGTGTAGACCCTGGTATAAGCAAATATATAACACCCTGTACAGATATGATTAAGACCAATAGTATTACAATCAATCGCCAATGCATTGATTTTCTGGAAGATGAATTAAGCAATGAAGCATTCGGCATATACGAACAAAAATATACTTCTGAGTAACAGTTTATTACAATTCAAGGTTTTGAAAAAACCTTGAAAATCAAATATTGATATTTCGTAAAATATTACATAAAATATTGAAAGCGGTATTTCCTTATTTAAAGACAATTGTTTATTTTTCCGCCATTCATTTTTGCAGACAAAATAAATGCCAGATAAATAGATCTTGTTTCCATCTATTTTATAGCGTATAGTATTTTCAGGTTTCACCCTGGTGAAAAGAAATACTCCAGCAAATGAAACCCGGAAACACGAAAATCTGTTGAAGGCTGTATAACACATAAATTTCATTCTTTATTAACTTTAAAAACAGGAGGTACACATCAATAGACCACAGAGACCCATGGCTCCTCGGGGGAGAGTCGAGGAACCTTACAAAATCAATAACTATATCAAAGCCCCTAAAGTACGGGTAGTGGGTGAAAATGTCGAGCAAGGCATTTATTCTATACAGGAAGCCTTAGCAATGGCAAAGGCAGCTAGTCTGGATCTGGTTGAGATTTCTCCCAATGCCGAGCCACCCGTATGTCGTATAGTAGACTACTCAAAATTCAAGTATGAGCAAAAGAAAAAGCAGAAGGAACTGAAGTCTAAAGCTCAGAAAGTGGTAGTCAAAGAAATTCGTTTTGGTCCGAATACAGATGATCATGACTTTGATTTTAAATTAAAGCATGCCCAAACTTTTTTGAAAGAAGGTGCTAAAGTAAAAGCTTATGTACAGTTTGTGGGCCGTGCTATCGTATTTAAAGAACGAGGTCAGGATGTATTGGAACGTTTCATTACAGCCTTAGATGATCTGGGAAAACCTGAAGCCCCTCTAAAACTAGAAGGAAAGCGTATGATTGTAGTATTATCTCCTAAACCCAAAAAATAGGATTAGTATACTATACATGATAGGTTATATCCCATCATAAGACATAAATTCTCCGAACAGGATTTACTTCTTATAATCAGTATTTTATACACTAACTGACTATAAGAGATAAATCCTGTTTTTCTTTTTGAGACTGGTCAAAAAAAACAAGATTAATAGACTTTTATATTAAGAAATCTATTAATTTTGCAGGCTAATTTGAGTTGTCACGTTATTAAAACTTAACTCTTTACCAAAATGCCGAAGATTAAACCCATTTCCGGAGCTAAAAAAAGATTTAAGGTTACTGGTACAGGCAAAATCAAGCGTAAGCATGCTTTTAAAAATCACATCCTGACTAAAAAGGAAACCAAACGCAAACGTAATCTACGTCATGCGGCACTGGTAAGTGATGCCGATCTACCAAGAATCAAAGCTCTTTTAGTTATCTAATTTGGTATCCTCTTGAAGGATTACCGGTTTCATGTTTCACCCGATGTCAGGCTATAAGCATCTCTTAACTGGGATCGCCTACCATCAAAAAACGAATTTATTTTACTATGCCAAGATCAGTCAACGTTGTTGCGGCTCGCGCCCGTCGCAAGAAGATGATGAAGCTCGCTAAGGGCTATTGGGGACGCGGAAAAAATGTATGGACAGTTGCTAAGAACAAGATCGAAAAAGGTCTTACTTATGCATATCGTGACCGCAAACAAAAGAAAAGAGAATATCGTGCACTTTGGATTCAGCGTATCAATGCTGGTACTCGTGAGCATGGTCTTTCCTACTCTGTATTTATGGGTAAACTGGCTCAGTCAGGAATTGAACTGAACCGTAAAGTTCTTGCAGATCTGGCAATGAATCACCCTGAAGCATTCAAAGCTATCGTTGATACAGTAGCTAAATAAATATAGTATACAGTACAGTGACAACTCAAAAGCCCTGCAAAACAGGGCTTTTTTATTTCCATACAATTTACATACATAAGAAAACCTGTCTTCAGATAAAGAAGAGTTATTTTACAAGAAAGACTTTACTATTATATCTTCACACTATTTCTGGTGTCATCAGACAGATTAAAGTTCCAGGTCTTTAAGACTATTCATCAAATCCCGATAGATACTATCAAGTGTCAGATGTTTATCATAGTTAAGACGCTGCAAATCTGTCAATGCAGTAGATAACACCTGCTTTAGGAGAGGATAATTATTCAGTGACGAACGATCATAAAAAAACTCAGGGATCTCGATGTTATCTTTTCCTTCCATAGCCTGTGTAATAAGGCTCTGAATATATCGGATTAAACCTTCTTTGCTGACAAAGTAACTTTCGTTTCCTTCTTCATAGGTTTTATTCAAACGGAGTTTAGCAATAACAACAGCTAGAGTAGCTCTCAGGTTTCGCACTTGTTTTTCCTGACGGTCAAAATCAGCAGCATTCATACCTCTTAGTCAATCAAAATAGAAAAAGTAAATATTAAATATGCATGGCTAACTATTTAGCCTACAACTCTTTCATTTCCAATAATATACACGACTGAAAATTAGAAAAAAACCTGGTAGAAACATACCATATACTAAAAAAAATAATTTTTTTAGTGCAATTACAATTGATATAGTTGTTTACGTAACGAAATAAGTAATTCATTCACCTGACTCATGTCTGGTTGATCTGGCAAGTCTGATAGAACAAACAACGTCTCTATGGACTGTATTTTTTCTTCAGCTAAAGCTACCAGTTCTTCATAACTGTATTCGCCTTTTCGTATTTGCAACAAATATTCTCTGTTAGGCCTGCGTACAATAATCTTCTTATGAACTGCAATATCCTCTGCCATCTCTAATAACCGGATTGTGTGCATCATATTTTTGGCATCATAATTTTTGCCATGTTGCAAGGTATTCTGGTAGCGTTCGTCATTGCGTTTTTCTACCCATTCCCAATATTCACGATAGTCTCTGCAATAAGAGGAGTACCCTTCTTTATTAAAATATAAATAAGCTTCAGGCTTCCTATCTTTGGGAACACTACTTAAGGACACCTCATTGGAGATATCTTTTCGGATAATACCTTTAAAGCCAAGTTCCTGTGTAGAATCATAATATAATGCATACATATTACGCAGATGATTCAAATTCACCAGACCACAGTGTTCCTGCAAAAAGCCTTTTGCTTCAAGCCATTTTTTTACCGGAAGAGTAATTCCTTCATGTGTCACATAACAAAAGTCGGTTACATCTTTGCGTTCTTCTTCTACAGGATTCAGAATCTTCTTATTCAGTCCTCTGGCTTTCTGAACCTGAGTCATTGCATAGCCGGCAAATGTCTGCTTACATAATTTACTTAAAAACAGAGAAGGATCTAACTGCTCAAAAAGTGGATGCTTGTATAAAACACAATCTTCTGGAGAATTAAGCATCTCCATTACATTTGGGTTATTACGCAGCAGTAATTCAACAAACCGTTTTAATTCATAATAGACGATATCATTGGTTTCATTACTGACCTGTTCAACATAGTGTAATCCGTAGAAATCGTCTTCGGGCAACGCAAACACGCCTTTGATATCTGTATCTGAAGTAGGTAGGTTAGTACCATAAGCACGACTACCTGATATTGTTTCAAATAAAATTAGTTTGCGCTCCTTCAGCTCCTCAATAGTCATAACAATATGAAAAAATAATAGTAAAAGGCAGGTGAGTATATTCTTAAAAAAGGCTGACCTTTATTGAGAATAATACTATCTTTTATCAACTATAAAAGAAATTACCATAAGGGCCTGAAATGGTAAGTTTATTGTGTGGTGCAGCTTCTACCCTACCAACAATCTGTGCATCAATGTTAAAACTGCGTGAAATCTCTATTACCTCCTGCGCATAGGCTTCTGGCAGGTATAATTCCATACGATGTCCCATATTAAATACTTTATACATCTCCTGCCAGGACGTTCCACTTTCCCGTTGAATAAGCTGAAACAATGGAGGTGTGTCAAACAAATTATCTTTAATAATATGCAGACCTTCTACAAAATGCAATATTTTGGTTTGTGCCCCACCACTACAATGCACCATACCATGTATTTGTTGACGCAGTTGTTTTAATATAGAATGAATAACAGGTGCATACGTACGTGTTGGAGATAACACAAGGCGTCCTGCATCAATATTCTTCTCTACTATCTGCCCTGTTGTATCATAATAACTTACAGCTATTGGGTCTGTTAACATCCGGCTACCTGAATATACAATATCTGTATTCAGACTAGTATCATAACTCTCGGGATACTTATTGGCAACATACTTGGAGAATACGTCATGACGTGCAGAGGTTAGTCCATTACTCCCCATACCTCCGTTATATTCCGTCTCATAAGTAGCTTTGCCTGAAGAAGCTAGTCCTACTATTACATCTCCTGCCACAATCCGGTCATTGCTGATTACATCAGATCTGCGCATTCGAGCTGTAACGGTACTATCTACAATAATTGTTCGTACAAGATCACCTACATCAGCAGTTTCTCCTCCAGTGCTGTAAATTCCCATTCCCTGATCACGCAACATCTGAAGTACCTCTTCTGTACCATTAATAATAGCAGCAATGACTTCTCCGGGAATCAGATTTTTGTTCCGGCCAATAGTAGATGACAATAAAATATTATCTGTAACTCCTACACAAAGTAAATCATCCGTATTCATAACCACAGCATCCTGTGCGATACCTTTCCAGACAGATAAATCACCTGTCTCTCTCCAGTAAAGATAAGCTAGTGAAGATTTGGTCCCTGCACCGTCTGCATGCATAATGTTACACCAGTCGGAATCACCAGCCAGCATATCGGGAATGATTTTACAAAAAGCCTTCGGAAAAATTCCTTTATCAATGTTTTTGATGGCGGCATGAACATCTTCTTTGGATGCCGATACACCGCGCTGCATATAACGATCTTGCATACTGCAAAAGTAACAGGTCTTTTGCAATACTGAATATAGAGAGTATGAATTTATTGCAGACAGTCAGCAAATCCGTTCATGAATTAAAGATGCACAGTTGGTCATTTTCTGTCTGTGCAAGAAAAAATAGATATATACTGAAATGTTCAGAATAGTCAGGAAATCTTACATTATATTACAGAAAAAAATTAAAGTTTCAAAAAGGTAGCAGCCTAATAATCCGACAGTTATGTATAAAGCTTAATGTAAAAACCCATCAGAATCGTTGTTTGAGGCATTTATCAGGAATGTATGGTTTAAAAAGAAAAAATATTAGTTAATACATATTTTTAACTTGAAAAGTTATATATATTTGCAATCGGTTCACTCAATAATATGGTGAGGTAAACGTTATGTAACTTTAAAGTTATTAATAGTGTAAGAAGATTAAATTTTTAAAAACTAGCACTTTATATATTCAAAAAGTTATTAAATTTATAATCGCATCTTACACATTATTTTTCAAACTTCTTCATCTATCAATGCACCCATGAACGTTCGTTCTGCCATATATACCATAATTGCACAGAAAGCTATCCTTTCCGCACGACTGAGATTGGTTTCTGGTGGAGCGTATGTCGTTTGCAGGTGTTTCAAACTAACTATTTAATGCTATGTTGGAATACGCAAAAACGATTCTGGACAAGGTCAGTTTTGACCGGCGCTTATTCGAAAAAGAACTTCGGAAAGCAGTATCTAACCTATTAAAAGAAGAAGTACAAACACTTAAGGCCTGGTGCTATGAGAAATATGGCCAGGTATATGCGGCAGTCTTAGACCAATGTTTTAGTCGACTACAAATTGCTTGATTTTCCTGTCTTTTTATAAGCCGCCCTGAATTTCGGGGCGGTTTTATTTTATCCCTTTTCTAAACTTCATTCAAATGATAGCTCGACCTCGTCTGTTTCCGGATAACCGGTACAAGTCAGCACCCAACCCTCTTCCATATCTTGATCAGTAAGCACTTCATTGATAGACATATGCACTTTTCCTTTCAGGCAACGCGCTACACAGGTAGAGCACCGTCCGCCCCTACAACTGTACGGTAACTGGATGCCTTGTTTCAGAGCAGCCTGTAGAATATTTTCTTCTAGAGGTACTAAAAGTGCAAAATCCTTTGAACGGTACTTTATCTTTACAGATGCAGGTGCACCGGAAACAGTAACTACATTATCTTCTCTGGTTGTTAAGGGAGTTATAACAAAATGTTCCTGTCGGATCTGATGGACACCATAGCCCATAAATCGTAGTGTGATATGTGCCATTCGCATAACAGGAACAGGCCCACATAGATAAAACAACGCTTTGTCCAGATCACCTGTTACGTTTTCCTGAATCAGCTTTTCAAGCAATGCATTGTTAAGTCTTCTCCCTTTGATATATTGTATTGCATTAGAAGCAAGATTCACTATTTTGCCTTCTTCTGGTAATGCCCAAATATGAATACACCTGAGTTGTTTTGCTGTAGATAAAGCAATCTTCTCCAATTCGTCTCTAAAAATAGTAGATGTCGCATTGTGATTAGCGTAGATCAAAGTAATACGACTATGGGGTTCGCGTATTTGTATAGTCTTGATCAGAGAATACAATGGTGTAATGCCACTGCCAGCACCTATCAGAATAATATCCCGGGAATGATTTTCTTCTGGTTTTATAGTAAAACGTCCTGCTGGGTACAAAGACTGTATAATATCCCCTACTTTCCAGGTATCCAGTATATACCGGGAGATTTCCCCATTCACAACACGTTTAATAGTTACAGTCAATGGTTCGTCTACATCAGGCGATGAACTTAGTGAATAGGATCGACGCACTTCATGACCGTTGTGTTGAATCAGAAAAGTCAAAAACTGTCCAGCCTGATATGCAACAGGTGTTTGATCCAGAGTCTCAAAGATAAAAGTTTTGGTATCAGCAGTTTCTAACCTGATAGCCTTAATTCGCAAGGAAAGGAAATCATTCATGCAGGAAGATACAGCGTAAAATAGAAACAGGTTCCATTATAGCAGCAAAAAATAAGGCTATACCATAAAGTTTTCGGGATAGCCAGGTATATTGTCCAACTCAATATACTCATCCAGTGTATTGGGATTATGTGTCTGATAGTACCGATTCAACATGCCAATAAAATTAGACAGATCAGGAGCAATTACATTTCTGTCGTTGTCAGCATGCCAGAATTCTATCAACTGTCCTTTTCTGCCGGTAAAGGTTCCACCCAGATCATAACAGATATAATCTCCGCCTCCATTGTGAAAAACAGGTATCCAGTCTTTATTCCACCAGTTTTCACTATCAAACTCTGTCCCAATCAGTGATGTCATTTCAGTCGCAATTTCCAATGCATCCTGCAACGACAGAAATACTGAATTATTAACAAACGATTCATAACAATCATTTGCTTGTCCATTCTTCCAGAGATAAAGTGCTTTTAGATCTTCCGGTAAGACTATACCATATTGTTCCTCTATTTCATGAATCTCTTTTGTGGTAAGTGGAAAATTTAATTTCCTGTAAAAGCCAGTACGTGAATTCTTTAGTTGTTGATCCAATATACTTACTAGTGAAACCATAGAAAATATAGCTATAAAGATGAAAAAGTGATACACAGGGCAGTATTCAACAATAGGTAATCTACATAACTAATCAAAAAAGGCGCAACATGAGTTGCGCCTGTCAATAGAAGTATCAGGTAAGAAAATCTTATACTTTTACAGGAACCAGCGCCCCTTCTATGATTTCTTTCACAACTCCCGGATCAAGCAGAGTAGAAGTATCTCCTAAGCTGGTAGCATCTCCTTCGGCAATCTTACGAAGAATACGACGCATGATCTTACCTGAACGTGTTTTAGGAAGACCTGTTACCAGTTGAATTTTGTCAGGTTTGGCAATTGGTCCGATTACCTTGGTCGCAGCAGCCAGCAAACTTGCCTTGATCTTTTCAGGATCATGGTTTTTACTTGCAGCATCCAGCACCACATAGGCATAAATACCTTGCCCTTTTACTTCATGTGGAAACCCTACAACAGCCGATTCGATTACCAACGGGTGAGAGTTGATTGCATTCTCTACTTCAGCCGTTCCCAAGCGGTGTCCGGATACGTTGATTACATCATCTACACGTCCCAGGATACGATAGTATCCGTCTGCATCGCGTTTTACACCGTCTCCTGTAAAATATAAGCCTTTAAAGGATGAAAAATACGTATTCACGCACCGTTCATGATCTCCATACGTAGTACGGATCATTGACGGCCAAGGAAACTTAATACATAGATTCCCTTCTACATTGTTTCCTTTCAATTCATTTCCTTCATTATCTACAATTATAACCTGTACGCCCGGAAGCGGTAATGTGGCATAGGCAGGCTTGGTTGGGGTTACCCCTGCTATTGGCGATATCATAATACCACCAGTCTCTGTCTGCCACCAGGTATCCACAATTGGGCAGTTTCCTTTCCCAACATGTGTATGATACCAGTGCCATGCTTCTTCATTGATAGGCTCACCTACAGATCCCAATACTTTCAGGGAACTGAGGTTATGTCGTTCGATAGGCTCTGTTCCATACCCCATCAATGACCGAATCGCTGTAGGTGCAGTATAGAAATGGGTAACTTTGTGTTTTTCAATGATCTGCCAGAAACGATCTACACCCGGGTGATTAGGAACGCCCTCAAACATTACAGCAGTTGCTCCATTCAACAAAGGTCCATACACAATGTAAGAGTGTCCGGTAATCCAGCCTACATCAGCAGTGCAAAAATAAATATCATTGATATTGTATTGAAATACGTTGGCGAAGCTATATGCTGTATACACCATGTAACCACCTGTAGTATGCACAACACCCTTAGGCTTTCCGGTAGAACCGGATGTATACAATATAAACAACATGTCTTCTGAGTCCATTTCCTGCGCCTTGTTTTCTGTCGACACGCCACGGATGGCATCATGCCACCAGATATCACGTCCAGGCTTCATAGTTACTTCTATGCTGGTCCGCTTCAATACGATCACCTTTTCCACCAACGGACAAGATTCCAGTGCCTCATCTACCACTGCTTTTACGGGAATAGACTTTGCGCCTCTGAAGTTTCCATCTGAAGTCAATACAATCTTCACCTCCGCGTCATTGATCCGATCAGCCAGTGAACTAGCAGAAAAACCTGCAAACACTACAGAGTGAATAGCTCCAACACGAGCACAAGCCAGCATAGCAATGGCAGCTTCCGGAACCATTGGAAGATAGATACATACCCGATCTCCCTTTTTAACACCATTTTGCAATAACACATTGGCAAACTGACAAACCTTCTCATGTAATTGCTTGTATGTCAACGTTACGGTTGGCTCATCCGGATTATTGGGTTCCCAGATAATGGCAGGTTTATCTCCCAGGATAAACAGATTCTTCTCAAATATATTTTCAGTAATATTCAGTTTTCCATTGACAAACCATTGCACATTATGTCCGTCCCGATCCCATTCCAGCACTTTGTCCCATTTCTTGTGCCAGTAAAAATTCTCTGCAATATTCTCCCAGAACGCTTCAGGATTGGCTACACTTTTCTGATATTCATACAGATAGCCACTAAGAGTGTTAATTTTAGGTAACATGATTAAAAATAATAGGTAAGCAATACATTTAGTTAAATGCCTGTCTCATCTCTGATTCAGGTACTGATACACAAGAAATCTTCAAATCAATCTGATGTATCTTATTTGATATTTCCGAGAACTATACATAACTGTTACAATTCTTCATACTCACCCTTGATGGCGTACCAGCCAAACAACGAGAATCCCAAAAGGATTGGGATAAAGATGAATACCATAATACTCCAGAAAACAATGTCTTCCTGTTTTCCTTCTGCTATTTTCTGTGCCGCATGAAAGGGCAGGTAGCCAATACCGGCAATACCTCCTGCCAGCCAGAGGAAACCCAACAACTTTTTAAGTATATTCATAATCAGAGTTTTATAGATTTATAGTAGTTAATGCTCCATGTCCTGAAATTTCCCGGATACATACAATGTCCCAATCACCACACACACTGCGGCAACACCAATTGGATACCAAAGTCCGGCAAATGGATCTCCGGCAGGATTAGTTTGTGTTTTTGAACTTTCGTATAAAAATGTCGCAATGAATGGAGTTAATCCACCAAAGATGCCATTCCCAATATGATAAGGCAGTGACATGGATGTATATCGGATGCGTGTAGGAAACAACTCAACCAGAAAGGCTGCAATAGGTCCATATACCATGGTTACAAAAATCACTTGCACGGCCACTAAAAAGACCATCATCCAGAAACCACCTGTTGCCAGCACTTTCTCTTGCTTGATTTCAGGTTTATCAGTTGCAGTGGGATTAAGCTTTTCCTTCTTTGTCTCCTTTAACAGGGTGCCATCTGTATAGGTATGAGTAATAGTTGTAGTAGCAATGCCTGTACTTATATCACTTTGAGTCTCTATGGCTTTCTGTGATGGTATTTCCTGTTTCATTTTTATATCTGCTAACTCATACATTTTGTGATAAATAGGTTGATAAGCAAGAATAGCCAAGAACATACCTACCATCATAATGGCCTTACGCCCGATTTTATCAGACCAGGCACCAAACAGAATGAAAAACGGAGTCCCTATAATCAACGCAATAGCCGTAATGTACCGAGTCTGATCAAAACTAATTGCACAATTTTTTTCAATGAAGGACATGGCATAAAACTGGCCTGTGTACCAGATAACACCTTGTCCGGCAGTAGCACCAAACAAGGCCAGTAACACCATTTTCAAATTTCCTTTTTTGGTGAAGCTTTCCTTTAGTGGATTGGAAGAAGTTTTTCCTTCTGCTTTCGCTTTGGCAAACAAAGGAGACTCTTCCATTTTCATACGGATATAAATAGAAATAGCCACCAGAAAAATGGAAAGAATAAAAGGAATACGCCATCCCCAACTGGCAAAATCAGCAGCCCCCATAGAGTTTTTCACACCCAGAATCACACCTAACGAAACAAAGAGTCCGAGTGTAGCTGTCGTCTGGATAAAGCTGGTAAAATAGCCACGTCTATGAGCAGGAGAATGCTCTGCCACATAGGTAGCAGCGCCTCCGTATTCACCTCCCAAAGCCAATCCCTGAATCAATCGCAGCAATAGAACTAATAAAGGTGCAAACACACCTATGCTGGCATAGCCTGGTATTAATCCTATAGCAAAGGTTGAACCACCCATAAGGACCAGTGTAAGCAGAAAAGTATACTTTCGTCCTACAATGTCACCCAGCCGTCCGAAAACCAATGCACCAAAAGGTCTCACAACAAAACCTGCTGCAAAAGTTGCCAGTGTAGAAAGAAATGCTGCTGTTGGATTGTCTTTTGGAAAGAATTGCTCAGAAAGAATAGTAGCAAGACTTCCGAAAATATAGAAGTCATACCACTCAATGAGTGTTCCTACAGATGAGGCTGTAATGACACTCCAGATCTTTGATCTTTCAGTAGCTGCTTTGGTTTGCATTCAGTAACGGGTGTTAAGTGGACAAAAATATCTTTACACCGAAAAGATACTATTTTAGTCCGAAATTAATGGAATAAAATCTTTAAAAGATTCTATTTTATAATATGTAAACCATTCTACCTTTGCTTTGTCTGTAAAATCAATCTATGCCTCCTTTATCCAAACAAAGCATTCTAGCCCTTAGTTATTCTGTTACACTGGGTTTATTGCCATTGATTGGCAGTTCTTTAGTAACTTATCTGGTAATAAAGAATCAGAGTACTATCAGCCAGTTTGGTTATGTTGAATGGGTTTTATTCTTCTTCGTTACAGCTTTTACAATGACCTTTGCGTTGACTCCAACCACTCTTATTGCACTTCTGAGTGGTTATTTACTTGGATGGCCAGCTCTTCTTCCTCTCTGTTTCAGCTATCTGTTTGCATCCTGGATGGGTTATCAGGCAATAGGGCTTCTTGATAATGGTTCGCTGCTTCAATTTCTTTCCAAACGGCCAAGCGTCAACGCTTTTATCTCCAAACTCCAGCAAGGTTCTCTTCAAGTGATTATCTTTTCCCGTCTGTCACCTATTTTGCCTTTTGCCGTGATGAATGCTGTCTTTTCTCTGGTAAAGATTCCTATTCGCCCTTTCTTATGGGGTAGTTTCTGGGGAATGCTTCCCCGGACCATCCTTTCTGTCTGGGCAGGTACTCAGGCGTATCAACTCAGTATCTTACTTGAACATCCTAATCAAGGTCTTACCTGGCGTATAGGTTTGGCAGGTTTAACACTTATCTCCGTTTTGGGATTGGGTTATGTTATTCGTCAGATAACCAGAAAGTGAACCTACTCTACATTTTGTTTCGTCTTATAGTCTTATAAATCCTTCCAATAATCTAATCACAAGTTTAGCAAAATTGGATTAGACTTCACGGCATTTCACAATTTTTTTTTTATTTCCTCCAATTTGTGATTTTTTTTTATTATTTAGTTGCCAGACTTTATAACCCATTCAACCTTTTATAGCATGCAAATTTTGAATACTAGCAAAGTTCTACTTTGCTCTTTAGTAGTTTTAATCCCTAGTCTACTCTACTCTCAAATCAGCAAAGTATTAACCAATCATGTTGGCTATGAGGAAAACAAACCAAAGAGAGCTGTATTACTTGCTGATACACAGATTTCTCCGGAAAGCTTTCAGTTAGTAAACCAGGCAAATGGCAGCGTAGCCTATTCTGGTAAGCCAGTATTCAGCGGACCTGCTGACAAATGGAAAAACTGGATTTTCTGGACAATAGACTTTAGTGACTATTCAACCAATGGCACCTATTTGTTACAGGTATCTTTGCCTGGTAAGTCAGTCATTTCCTATCCATTCAAGATTGGTAAGAATATCCTTGAGCAAGCCACTATATCCGATGTGATCTACTATTTTAAAGGACAACGAGCCTCAGGCCTGTTGGATAAGGCTGATCATCATCTGGCACTGTCAGGTGCCACTGAACGAACCATTGATGCACATGGTGGCTGGTATGATGCCAGTGGTGATTATGGTAAGCATCTATCTCATTTGTCATTCTCTTCCTATTTCAATCCTCAGCAGATTTCACTCACTGTATGGAGTCTACTCAAAACATATGAACTGCTGGTTCAGCGCAAAGGAACAGATTTCCGTCAATACAACAGAAGATTACTGGATGAAGCTATGTATGGCGCTGACTATCTTACCCGTATGCATCCACAGAAAGGGTCTTTCTACAGATCTGTATCTGCTCCCGGCCCAGGTAAATTGCCTCAGGATCGGGTGATTCGTGCAGAAGAGAGTAACTATCGCATCAAACAAAATAAAGACCAATCATTTACTACCAGTGTAGCCGGAAGAGACTGGCGCACCTACCAAACCAGCTATCGGTCAGGGGGTGGACTTTCTATCGCAGCATTAGCGATTGCAGCCCGATACGATACATCAGGCGACTACACAAATAAAGATTACCTGAAAGCAGCTGAAGAAGCATTTGCATTTCTGGAAACAGATAATGTGCTTATGACTAATGATGGTAAAGAAAATATAGTGGATGACTATACAGCCTTATGTGCAGCAACTGAACTCTACAAAACCACTAAAAAGGATGTTTATAAAAAAGCGGCAGAAAAGAGAGCCCAACAATTAATCAACAGACTCAGTCGCTGGAAAAACTACCAGGATTACTGGAGTGCCGATGCCAAAGATCGTCCGTTCTTTCATCCTTCTGATGCAGGATTACCTATTGCCAGCCTGGTTTACTATTCTCAGATAGCTACTCCAGCTATGCAAGCTACTATTAAACAGGCAATCAAACGTTCTCTCACATTTGAACTGGCAATTACCCGAGAAGTTACGAATCCGTTTGGTTATAGTCGCCAACTGGTACAGGATACTGCTGGTATCAGACGAAGTACTTTTTTCTTTCCACATGGTAGTGAAGCCTCTCCATGGTGGCAAGGCGAAAACGCCCGATTGGGATCTATGGCAGCCGCAGCCCGCTTAGCAAGTCCACTCTTTACAGAAGACAAACAATTTCAAAACACACTGCAACAGTTTGCTGTAGATCAGCTAAACTGGATATTGGGTCTAAATCCCTACGATGCGTGTATGCTTCAAGGAACTGGTCACAATAATCCTGCTTACGGATTTTTCGGTACGTTTGAGTATACCAATGCCCCTGGTGGCATCGTAAACGGAATTACCTCAGGTCTAGAGAATGAAAATGATATTGAGTTTAATCTGTCTTATGCGAAAACAGGCAAAGACTATGACTGGCGTTGGGCAGAACAATGGTTACCTCATGCGGCCTGGTATTTGCTGGCAGTATCTATCCCTTAACATTTTTAATTCTATCTTAAACTAGTATGAGGTTCTATTGTTTTCTATTGACTATCTGCCTTCTTTGTCACATACCAGCATGGAGCCAGAAACAAACAAAACTTCGGGTCGTTGTTCTGGCAGAATTGCATGAACAGCATCGGCCTTATGTTGATGCAGCTAAAATCTGGCTGCATCAACTGGCTACTGACAGTAGCCTAACTATCGACTATATTGAGAATCCGGATAGTATAACAGACGATTTTCTGTCCAGATACCAATTGTTTATTCAATTAAATTTCCCTCCCTATGGCTGGAGTGATCAGGCCAAAGCTGCTTTTGAGAAATATATCACTACAGGCAGTGGAGGGTGGGTAGGTGTACACCATGCTACATTGTTGGGAGATTTTAATGGGTATACAATGTGGCCATGGTTTTCTCAGTTTATGGGAGACATCCGATTTACAGGATATATCGCTGATTTTGCGGCTGCAGATGTTAAAGTGGAAGAGACCAGACACCCTTGTATGAAAAATGTTCCCAAAACCTTTCATATTACCAAAGATGAGTGGTATACCTACAGTGTAAGTCCACGAAAAAATGTACGGGTACTGGCAAGTGTAAATGAAAATAGTTACAATCCCAATTCAACCATCAAAATGGGTGATCATCCGGTTGTATGGACAAATGAACATGTGAAGGCCAGAAATATCTATATATTCATGGGACATGATCCTGCTTTATTTACTAATCAGGCGTATACAACTTTGTTACGGAATGCAATATTCTGGGCAGCATCCAAAGTACAGAAATAAAGAAACTGCTGATCTTTGGATGCTAACTTCATAAAGGGTTGGTTATAGATTTAATTATACTACTAGACAATTTTAAGAATAGTCGTTTCTTTAGGGGTAAGTTTAAATAAGTAGGTCCTAAAATCGACTAAGTAAGTTAGCTTTTCTTTGAGTTTTTGTAGTCCATCACGAAAAATAGAAACAGATCTATACTTCTTGCCATTAGCAAAGCGAATGTGTCGAACCGGGTTTTGTTTCTCTTGCAGGATACCTTGCTCAATGGCTAGAATATAAGCCACAATCACAAAACTGATTAGCAACCGGATCTTGTTTGTATCCTGAAAGGCTACCTGTTGCAGATTAAAACCATTCGTCTTTAAGTGCTTGAAACAATACTCGTTTAAGTGCTTGAAACAATACTCGATTTTCCAGCGCTTACCATACTGTTTTCCGGTTCGTTTTTCCTTGAGCCGATTGGTCAACAGATATAGCAATGGTTCTTTTTCACTTTGATTTTCATTTCGATACACTTCTAATCGGTATGGCTGCTTTTCCAAGGTAAACTGTGCTTGTGCATAGGCTTTCTTCAAGGCCCTTTTTTGTAATTTCTCGTATTGTTTGCACTCCAAGTCAACCCATTGCTGATAGATTCCTTTTCGTAAACGAATCAGAAAGTCAATCCGGTTTTTACTCAGAAAATCAAACCAGTCTTTGCCGATAAACTCCCGGTCTGCAATCAAAAGTTTATCCCTTAAATCAATTACCGACAGGCTTTTGCGAATAAAACCGATACGTTCTTTTTCACTCAATACGCCTTTATGGGTATAAATGCGAAAATACACCGGAACAGCTATACCTTTTACGTTGGCCGCCAGCACCAGTACGTGTAAGGGATACTGACCAATCTTCCATTCGGTAGAATCCAAAAAAAATGCTCGACTTTGCCTATCACCAGACCTGTTGCCCACAAAAGCAAATCGATAAACAAGCGGGTTGATCCATAGCGTTCAAAGATGCGAAGCAAGCGTTTGTAATGTGTATGACGGGATAGGTCCGTTTTCCCCGTCAACGTTGAGAGTTCATCTTTGATTTTATACAAACTCACACTGCGGGCCGAAAGTAAACCGGCCAGTAGTAGTTCGACATTTTTTAAGGTGGATTGATGATATTTTCCTTTCAATCGACTAAGTTTGGATAGTAGAGTCATGGGGAGCTTTTTGTTTGTTTAGCCACTACAAATTTCTCCTTTTTGACTCTATTTTTTTTATCCCTTACTTAAATTGTCTAGTAGTATAAGATTTAATATAAACTTAACCAATCACCTTCATGTCTTTTCTGTAATTTGCCCGCCACAAACTACAAGACACCATGAAAAAATATTACATTCTTTCTTTATTTACATTTTTCTACCTCCAGGCTTTCGCACAAAGTACCCTATTACAGTCAGGTCCGATGGTAGGATATTCAGACTTTCTGGAAGTCGCCTTGTGGGTACAAACTACACAGACGGCAGAAGTCAAAATTGTTTACTTTGAAAAAGGGAAACCCGGTTCCCGGTTTGAGACAGATAAAGTACGCACAACATCTCAAAAAGCCTTTTCTACACATTTAATTGCCAACAAAGTTCAACCAGGCAAACGATACGAGTATGAGTTATACATCAATAACAAAAAGGTAGATCGTCCGTATCCGCTAGAGTTTCAAACACAATTTCTCTGGCAGTGGCGAACGGATGCACCGGATTTTAAATTCGCAACAGGAAGCTGTGTGTATATTAATGAACCAGAAGTAGATCGTCCGGGAAAACCCTATGGTGGCGAATATGAGATCTTTACTTCGATAGCCAAACAAAAGCCAGATTTCATGTTATGGCTGGGTGATAATGTGTATCTGCGGGAAGTAGACTGGAACTCTCGTACAGGTGTTTATCATCGCTATACACATACACGTAGTACACCCGAAATTCAGCCTCTGCTGGGATCAACTCATAACTATGCGATCTGGGATGATCATGATTTTGGACCTGATAACTCAGACCGTGGCTTTGCCAATAAAGAACTCACACTGGAGGCGTTTAAGGACTTCTGGGCTAATCCCAATTATGTACTGGGAAACAAAGGTGGTATCACAGGGACATTTCAGTGGAATGATGTGCAGTTTTTTCTGCTTGACAACCGATATTTCCGTACTCCGGATCGCAATCGGCTGGGAGATAGAACCATGTTAGGTCAGGAGCAATTCCAATGGCTGATAGATGCCTTAATTTATAGTAGAGCTGCTTTTAAAGTCATTGTGATAGGTGGACAAGTATTAAATACAGCAGAACTGGAAGAAAATTATACAGATTATGGAACGGAAAGAGAGAAATTACTGAATGCCATCAGTGAAGCAAAAATTCCGGGAGTGGTATTTCTGGATGGAGACCGCCATCATACGGTATTGTCTAAACTGGATAGGCCGGGTCGTTATCCATTGTATGATATTACAGTATCACCTCTTACTTCCAGTAGTCACGAGCCAAAAAATGAACCCAATACAGTAGCTGTTCCTAATACGTTGGTAGCAGAACGTAACTTTGCTATCATTGAGTTTAAAGGTCCCAAGACTGATCGCAAAATGATTATCCATATTCATGATGTAAAAGGAAATGAGAAATGGAAACAGGAGATCAATGCCAATGATCTCAAATAAATAAGTAGTTACTGATACATATAAACATTCAAAACAAAAAGCGGTATCCAAGATAAATGGATACCGCTTTTGTTTTGAGTTCAGATTAGATTCCAGGAACAAATAAGTGTTTGATCTTTACATAATGTTCAAGTGGATAAGGAGGTTTCTCCAGATCTGAGGGAATAGGTCGTTTCGAAAAGCTTTGAAAATACAACACACAGGCATCTCTCCACCAACGGGCTTCTTTCTCCTGCACCTTAAGCAGGTCTTTTACATGTACAAAGCGTTCAGCATCAATCATTGGTTGTAGGGTATTCCAGGTCTGCTGCATTTGCTGTACGGATTTAGCGCCACTATAATACCGATAACAGAGTTCATCCCAGAGTATTCGTCCGGATTGTGTTTTGTAATCCCAAGGCACGTGATGGAACCAGAGCAGAAACTTTTCCGGACAGGTTTGAGTGGAGTTAAACATATCCCGAACCGGAGGAAAATACTGACTTACAGCATCACTTCCTTTTGTAGTACGATCAAAACCTACTCCAATAGAATCAGCTTTATGATAATATACAGAGTTCCAGTCAGGACGGCTAGCCTGATTTACCCAGGGACCAGGACCATAATGATGATTGTACCCCATAATATGATGCAAACCGAGAGGAGTCATATAATTCACCAACGTTTCCCGAGAGGCAAGCATCATTTCCTTTACAGGTTTGAGAAAGCGGTTATCATTGCTAAATGTCATTCGTAACCATTCGTCTGCAATCTGACTCTCACTCAATGTATGATCCCAGGCCAATCGTCCAAAGGCATACCAGTTGGCTTGTCCGAAGGGATGTCCACACCAGTTGCGTTCATCACCTATATTAGCCACTCCAGCAATACCTGTTAATTCGTGTTTGTCCAATGATCCATCAATCACCTTTGCCACTTCAGACCCTTTGCCCTTTGCATAGGTATCTGCATACAAAGTCTCTTTAAATAACGAGGCCAGAAATACCATATGCGTAGCAAACCCTAGGTATTCCTGTGTAATCTGAAATTCCATCATCATAGGAGTTCTGGGCATGGCACCAAACAATGGATGAAAAGGTTCACGAGGCTGAAAGTCAACCGCACCATTCTTTACCTGTACTAATACGTTTTTCCGGAAAGTACCATCCAATGGTTTAAATTCTGTATAAGCCTGCTTGGCTCTATCGTCAGGAACTTTGTTATCATATACAAAAGCTCTCCACATCACAATTCCGCCTTTTGGACCAACAGCATCAGCCAGCATATTGGCACCATCCGCATGTGTACGTCCATAATTCTGTGGTCCGGGCTGGCCTTCTGAATTCGCTTTTACCAGAAAACCTCCAAAGTCAGGAACATAGGTATAGATTTCTTCTGTCTTCTGTTTCCACCATGCAATTACCTGTGGATCTAATGGATCAGCTGTTTTCAAACCACCCATTTCAACCGGTGCACTGAAACGGGCTGTCAGATAAACCCGAATGCCATATGGCCGAAAGATGTTCGCTAAAGCAGCTACTTTTTCCAGGTATTGGGGTGTCAGAATTAAAGCATTGGCGTTTACATTCGTCAATACCGTTCCATTGATTCCAACAGATGCATTGGCTCTGGCATAATCCTTATAGCGCGGAGATGTATAATCAGGCAGTTTATGCCAGTCCCATAAAGAAGCTCCTGCATAGCCTCTCTCAACTGTCCGGTTCAGATTATCCCAGTGATTCAGAATCCGGTGATTGATTTTTGGAGTATTGACACTATTCACTGAACTTATGTCTTGCTGGGTTTGTATCAGTCGCAGAAAATGAAAAACACCATACAAGACTCCAACATCTGTGTTGGCAGCAATGACTATATTCTGTGTTGTGCCTACCTTTGTACGTTGGATGATAAATCCTTCATTACCTATTGTTGCCAACTGGTTTTTCAGGTTTAGAGAAGCAATCAGTTTTGAAGTAGAGGGGGTACCAACAATTAATGTTCCCTCCTTTGTTGCCTGATTCACAAATGAAACATCTGTTCCCAGTAATCCTTTTAATCCAAGAGTCAGTTCTTCTCTGGCAGCCTGTATGGTTTCAGACTGCCCATCCAGCACAATCTGACTTACAGCATTTCGATAAGCAGCTACTTTTGCAGGATCAGCCAGCTTGTCATATCGTAGCCATAATCGATAGCCATCTTCTGCATACCCCGAAGAAGAAAAGGATATAAGAACAAACAGTAGTAATAGTGTATTTATAGAGAATAATTTCATATCTGGCAATGTTGAAAAAGCAGTTTCAGAAATAATAAAACGACACAGGCTTACCAACCTTCAGCACGACAAATACCTAGTTCCAAACCACGTAATTCGGCTAGTCCACGCATACGGCCAATACAAGAATATCCCGGATTGGTTACTTTGGCCATATCATCCATCATCTGGTGACCATGATCCGGACGGAAAGGAATAGGTTCAGCCACTTGTTGCTGAATAGTCAAGATCTCTTTCATTACAGCATACATATCTACATCTCCACCTAAATGATCATCTTCATAAAAATTCCCATATTCATCTTTGGTTACATTGCGTAAATGAACAAAGTGGATTCTCGTCCCAACTTTTTTGGCCATTTCTGGCAGGTTATTCTGAGGGTTCGCACCCAGTGATCCTGTACAGAAACAGATTCCATTGCTTTTGTCAGGAACAGCAGACAGAATGTATTCCAGATCGTCGGCTTTACTTACAATACGAGGTAATCCCAGAATATCAAAAGGAGGATCGTCAGGATGAATGGCCAGCTTAATACCTACCTCTTCTGCTACAGGAGCTACTTCCTGTAAAAAGTACTTCAGATTTTCCCGCAACGCTGCATGATCTATATCCTTATACCAATCCAGCTTAGCCCGCATCTGATCCAGGGTTTGTTTCTTTTCACCCGGAATTCCAAACATCACAATACCAGCCAGTTGCTCAAGCTGAGTAGAAGTATATTGTTTAAAACGTTTTTCAGCCTCCTGTACAACAGCTTCAGGATATGAATCAGAGGCATTTTTACGCTTCAATAAATGAATATCAAAGACAGCCAGGTCAAACCAGTTGAAATACAAGGCCTTTGATTTGTCAGGCATTTTGTAGTCCAAATCTGTACGGGTCCAGTCATTGACAGGCATAAAATTATATGTCACAATTTTTAACCCACATTCACCCAAATTTCGCAGACTTTGCTTGTAAAGATCAATGTATTGCTGATAATTACCTGTCCGGGTTTTAATGGATTCGTGTATGGTTACACTTTCTACCACATCCCAGCTCAATCCCCCTGCCTGTATTTCTTCCTGACGTTTTTTGATTTCATCCACTGTCCATACTTCCCCATGCGGAATATGGTGAAGGGCAGTTACGATTCCCTGTGCTCCAGTCTGTCGTACATCCTGCAAGCTTACAGGATCATTAGGACCAAACCAGCGCCATGTTTGTCTCATTCTCATATTTTAACAGTTATATACTAGTGTGAAAAGATAGTGAGGTATACGTATTACACCCCTGAGAATACATGAAAGCCACCATCCACACAAATTACTTCACCCGTTACAAATCCGGTTCCGTCTCCAAGCAACCATAATAACGTTCCAATTAACTCGTCTGGCTCTCCAAACCGTTTATAAGGCGTGCTCCGAATTACGGCATCTCCCCGACTAGTATACGAACCATCTTCGTTAGTCAGTAACCGACGATTCTGGTGTGTAATAAAGAAACCTGGTGCAATTGCATTCATACGAATCTTGTCACCGTACCGGTTGGCTAACTCAACAGCCATCCAGCGGGTAAAATTGTCGATAGCCGCTTTAGCCATAGAATAACCCAATACACGGGTAATAGCTGTTTGTGCAGCCATTGAGGAGATATTTACAATACTGCCTTTTTCATTTCCAGCAGCAATCGCTTTTCCAAAAATGGTAGTAGGTAAGATGGTACCGAACAGGTTCAGATCAAATGCCTTTCGCAGGGCGGGTATATCTATTGTAAAAATATCCGCATCTGGTCCAATCACGGCTTCGGGAATATTACCGCCGGCGGCATTTACCAAACCGTTAATCTTGCCATAAGTACTTAAAACCTGATCACAGGCTTTCTGCAGATCGCTTTCATTGAGTACATCTGCCTGAATAAATAAGGCTTCACCTCCTGCTTCCTTTACCTGACGTACCCGATCATCACCCTCCACCTGATTTCGGCCTAGTATAACTGCTGTTCCACCTGCTTCACAGACTCCCTTTACAAAGGAACCTCCCAAAATCCCTGTCCCTCCTGTAATAACAATCACTTTTTGATTCATCGAAAACATACAATCTGATATTTTATAGTATATGAATGAGATAGAAGCATTACTTACTTTGATGAAAGCCGTAGAGAAGATTCCCGAACAATAAGTTCGGATCGTAAAATGATAGTATTGGTAGCATGACTGGCAGAGACACCATTCAAATGACTAATCAGGCTTTTGACAGCTATTTCTCCCATTTCATATCCCGGATAGTGTATAGTAGTCAGGTTAGGCTCTACAACCTGTGACAATGGATCATTATTGAATCCTGCTACAGCTACATCTTGAGGAACAGCATAACCTGCCCGCTTTAAAGCACTCATACAACTGACAGCACAAAAATCATTAGCCACAAAAAGTCCATCAGGTGTCATAGACATTTCCTGTATTTGTTGCACAACCCATTGACCAGTATCCATACCTAAATCAGTCACTTTTACTAAAGAATCATCATAGGCTATTCCAGCCTCTGACAGTGCCTGCTGATAACCTTTGAGGCGGTCGGCGTATACATTTCGTTTCAGACTTCCTGTAACGTGCATAATCCGCTGACTACCTTGACTAATCAGATGGCTGGTAACTTCATAACCTGCCCTTACATTGTCTATAATGATACTGGTAGACTGATTATGGGACATAACCCTGTCAAAAAACAACAAGGGTATATTTCGCTTTAGAAAAGGCTCAAAATGTTCCAGATCTTCAGTATCAAATGCCAGAGATACCAATAATCCATCAACCCGACTATCAAACATAGTTCTGGCATTGGTTATCTCTTTCTTAAAGGATTCCATCGACTGGCTAATAATCAGATTGTAGGATGCTTCATTGGCTTCTTTTTCCATTCCTGCCAAGACTGTTGACATAAAATAGCTGTTTAACCGGGGCACAATCACACCCAGTGTATTTGTACGCTTTTTCCGAAGAGAACTCGCAAATGGGTTAATTCGATATCCCATTTCTCTGGCGGTACTAGCTATGAGGCTTTTGGTAGTATTGTTAATAGCCGGATGGTCATTTAAGGCTCTACTCACCGTGGCAGGTGAGATATTTAACTGTTTGGCAATATCATATATCGTTATTTCTTTTTCCATAAATCACTCTTTTTGATTGCATTAGGAAGCTAATATACTATTGCTATACTAAAAATACTGTTAGCGAATATATAGAATGGGATATTCAAATGCAACCGATTGCAAAACAACAATAAAAATCAATTATTATACGTCTTTGTGACAATTTATTTTTTCCCAATAAAGTACCATTACAAATAAATTTTCTATAATAAATGAATATATCGCACTATGAAATATACAACTAAGTAATATTTAAGTGAAAAAAGTTTTTATGCAATCGATTGCAATTATCGAAATTATTCAGAAATTTAAATTCGATTTTATGTAGTGGCACCCATCTATCCTCATTTATTTATGAAAAAATCAATTTTACCCGAAATCCGTATCTTACCTGTATGCTTCGGATGGAAGTATATGATCATTGCAGCAATTATGCTTCTTATAGGTATAACACAGGCTAATGCACAAGCAAAATCTATAACCGGAAAAGTCACTGATGACAAAGGTGGCGAACTACCAGGGGTTAGTGTACTCATCAAGGGTACAAACAATGGTACTGTTACCAATTCAGAAGGCCGTTACACACTTTCAGTATCGAATCCCGATGCAGTACTGGTCTTTAGTTTTATCGGATATATCTCCGAAGAAACTTCATTAAATGGCAGATCAACTATTGATGTCCAGTTGCTACCAGATATTACTTCTCTTACAGAGGTAGTTGTAGTAGGGTATGGTACCCAGAAAAAATCAGATGTGACAGGTGCCATTGTCTCTGTAAATGAAAAGACATTACGCGAAGTACCTGCAGCTAACCTGAGCCAGGCATTGCAGGGAAGAGCTGCTGGTTTGCAAATCCAGCCAACCGGAACCCGACCAGGCAGCGTTGGACAGATCCGTGTACGGGGAGAACGCTCTCTTGGTGGCTCAAACGATCCTTTGCTGGTTGTGGATGGTATTCCGTATGACGGTAGTATCAATGACCTGAATCCTTCCGATATTAAGTCGCTGGAAATCCTGAAAGACGCCTCAGCAACTGCCATTTACGGTTCTCGGGGTGCGAACGGAGTTATCATCATCACTACCCAACGTGGACAAGCTGGAAAACCTGTAGTATCCTATAATGGGTATCAGGGTGTAACCACTGTTGCTCGTAAGTACCGTCTGTTCAATGCAGAAGAGTTTCAGAAAATGCGGGATGTATCTGGATATGGTGTAGCAGCTGGTGCTCCGTATTTGCCTGTTGAGTTAGAGTCCATCAGTATGGGTCGCTCTACAGACTGGCAGGATTTATTGTACAAGAATGGAAAGGTAATGAATCATGAACTGTCTGTAGGTGGTGGTACTGAAAATACACAATATTCTTTTGGTGGAGGCTATTATAAAGAAACAGCAGTATTACCAGGCCAGGCTTTTCAACGTTATTCTCTTCGGATGACGATTGATCAAAAAATAGGAAAACGAGTAAAAATTGGATTTAATACCATGAACACATTTGGTATTACAGACGGTGAAAGTGTAGGTGCTATGTATTCTATCCTTTCTACCAGTCCATTGGTTCCTGCATATGATGCAAATGGAGCAACCATCAATCAGCCATCATATCCAAGAGAAGATCAGTATAGTCCATTGTTGCTTAACAACAAAGATAGTTGGGCAGAGAGACGCAAAAGAATACGTACGTTTAACAGCTTATATGGAGAAGTAGAGATCCTGGAAGGGTTGAAATACCGTCTCAATATAGGTTTGGATTACAGACAGGATCAGTATGGTTCTTATGCTGGTAAATTTACTCCAATGAATAATGGAACCACTTCGACAGCAACAGTAGATAATGGATCAGCCTATAATTATACTATAGAAAACCTGTTAACGTATGATAAAACCATTGCAGAAAAACACCGCTTCGGAGTAACCGGACTCTATAGTATCCAGCAATCAGAATCAAACAATACACGTATCAGTGCTACGGATCTTGTTGCTGACTATATTCAGTACTATAACCTGGGGTTGTCTAATTCAACAGCTATTGTTTCTTCAGACAACCAGGGATATTCCAAAAGGGTAATTTTATCCTACATGGGTCGTATCAATTACAGTTATGATGATCGCTACTTACTAACAGTTACCGGACGTCTGGATGGCTCCTCTGTGTTGGCAGCAGGTAACAAATGGCATGCTTATCCGGCAGTGAGTGCAGGGTGGAATATCACCAACGAGTCTTTCATGAAAGATATTCGTTTTCTCTCTACGTTAAAACTGAGAGCAGGTTTGGGACAAACATCCAATCAGGCAATTAATCCATTCCAAACGTTGGGAAGTTTGTCTCAGAATAAATACAATTTTGGTAGTACAAATGCCTATGGATATTATACGTCTACATTACCTAACCCTGACTTAGGCTGGGAATATACCAAAACTGTTAATATTGGCTTGGATTATGGCTTCCTGAATGGCCGTATCACGGGATCATTTGAAGTATACCGCCAAAGAACGGAAGACATTCTGTTGAATACCAGCTTGCCTCCTACCAGTGGCGTACCAGGGGCTTATCTGAAAAACGTAGGTAAGACAGAAAATAAAGGGATAGAGTTCAGTGTATCTACTCAAAATATCATCAAAGAAAACGGATTTAACTGGTCTACCGATCTGAACATATTCTTTAACAGAAACAAAATTCTGGCATTAAACTCTGGTGTAACTAAAGACTTGGGTAATCTGTGGTTTGTAGGTCAGCCTATCAATGTAATCTTCGATTATGAGAAAATAGGAATCTGGCAAACCAATGAAGCAGATGCAGCAACGAAGTTCAGCCAAAAACCAGGTCAGATCAAAGTAAAGGATCAGAACAATGATGGCAAGATCACACCGGAAGATGACAAAGTTATCCTAGGCAACTTCCAGCCTAAATTCCAGGGTGGATTTACCAACCGTTTCAGCTACAAAGGATTTGATCTTTCAGTAGTTACATTTGCCAGCATTGGAGGTAAATTAATCAGTGCCATCCATCAGCCCCAGAGTTATTTGAATATGCTTCAGGGACGTCGTAATGGTATTAAAGTAGATTACTGGACAGAGCAAAACCCTACCAATGCCTATCCAAAACCAGATGCTGCGATTGGAGATAACCCATTGTATGGTTCTACACTTGGTTATTTTGATGCAACTTTTGTAAAAATCCGCAGCATAAATTTAGGATACAACCTGCCACAAAACTGGCTAAAGAAAATATCAGCCAGCTCTATACGCATTTATGCGACTGTTAATAACGTAGCTACCCTGTTCTCTCCTTATATCAAGGCAGGTGGTGTTGATCCGGAAGCAACGGGAACAGGAGCTCAAGGAGTTGTAGCCAATTCCAATATCCCAAGCCGTCAGTTGACTGTAGGAGCGAATACGCCTCCGTCCCGTTGGTTCATGATTGGCTTAAATATCAAATACTAAAAAGATAAGATTTATATATTCTATGAAATCATTTCTAAAATTATCGGCATTCTATATTGCAACAGTCCTGTTTCTTTCAGGATGCAATGGAAAACTTGACGAAGAACCTAAATCTATTCTGGTGCCCTCCTATTTCAAGACAGCACAAGGAATAGATGCAGGAGTAACGGCAGCGTACTCAGGCCTTCGGTATCAATATGGTCCGGAAGGGTCTATGATCATTACGGTATCGGGTACAGATGAGTTTTCGGTAGGCGACGGAGCCAATACAGATGGGGTAAGTATCAACGCATACAATGCGGGTTTAAGTGCAGACAATGGTCAGTTTCTGACTCCCTGGAACAATAACTTTACCTATATCAATACCTGTAATGGCGTGATTGACTTCGGTCCGGAAGCGAATCTGGATGCAGCCACCAGAACCAGACTGATTGCAGAAGCTCAATATCTGCGTGCACACTACTATTTTCTGCTGGTACAAACGTATGGTGCGGTTCCATTAGATCTGGGCTCCGGAGTACTGAAGTTCAATACCAATCCAACCAGTCAGTCTGAACGGAGTCCTGTTGGTGATGTATATGCAGCTATTATCACTGATCTGACGGCTGCGGCTACAAATTTGCCGGATAAACCCTTTCAAACGGGTAGAGCATCCAAAGCTGCAGCCAAACATCTGCTGGCAAAAGTATACCTGACAAGAGCAGGATCTGTAGCCAAACAATCTGATGATTATCAGAGAGCATTTGAAACAGCTAAAGAACTTATAGACAATAAATCTGTATATGGTCTTAATCTGCTACAGGATTTTGGAGATGTAAACAAACAAGGTCAGGAACACAGCTCTGAATCAATCTTTACAGTAGAACACACCAGTGACCTGGTTTTCAATGAGAGTGATGTCAATGCTCCTGCCAGTGGTCTGAAAGAAAATCGCAGTTTGTATCTTTTCACACCATACTACGAAATACAAACTGTTGGTGGTAAATCGCCTGTAATCAGAGACATGAACTACCAACGTCCCTGGAGACGATTTGCCCCTACCAGTTGGTTGCTAAATACTGCCTTTGCAGATAAAACCAACGATTCCCGTTATGATAACACATTCCGCACTGTATGGTTTGCCAATACCTCTGATGCCTCCAGATTACCCGCAGGCATGAGTATGGGAGATACAGCATTTTACATGCCAGGCCGGGCGGTAACAGATGCAGAACGTGCAGCAAAAAAATACCGTATTTATGCGCCTAGCGACTATACAAAGGGTATGTATCCTCACATGAAAAAATTTGACGATACCAAACGTGCAGCAGTTAACTACTCTTCCACACGTGCATTTATGGTTCATAAATTTTCTGAAACATACCTGATCGCAGCTGAAGCTGCACTTATGATGGGAAATAAAGAGGATGCGGTTACATACCTTAACGTGTTGAGACAACGTGCAGCGTACAGACCTGGTAAAGATAACAGTGCAGCCATCACAGCTATGACCATCACAGATCCAAACGTTGTCACACTAGACTTTATCCTGGATGAAAGAAGCCGTGAACTGTGTGGTGAACAGCACAGATGGTTTGATCTGGTCAGAACTGGTAAACTGATTGAAAGGGTAAAACTTTACAATCCGGAAGGTGCTGCCAATATTCAGGAACGTCATACATTACGACCTATTCCTCAAAGTCAGATTAACCTGACTGTAAATGAGTTCCCTCAAAATCCCGGATACTAGCCATGATAACAAAAACTGAGGTCCACAAAACCTCAGTTTTTGTATATTAACAGATTATCAACCTATTATCTGCATTTTATGCGTTGTATCTATACCTCTCTCCTATTTTTTTCTATCTGCCTTTATGCTATTGGGCAAAAAAAGCTCCTTCAGGAAATTTCGTACTTACAACAGAGAAACACCACCCAACTGATCGTATCTGGCAAATCCTACCTGACGCTTGGCGGAGAATTAGGCAACTCCAGTGCTTCAAACCTTGACTATATGCAGTCAATAGGGCATAAGCTAACAGCCATGCATGTCAATACAATAGTAATCCCAATCTATGGGGAACTGCGGAAACCACAAGAAGACAAATTCGACTTTACTCTGGTATTTTCTCCTTTTTCCATAGAATCCACAGATAAACCTAATGGAGCCCAAAGCCATCAGGGCCGGCCTCTTCGTTTTCAGTTAGTAGATATGGTATACAACACTTGAAATTATATTGTTATCACTAAAACCCTCAACCTATATGTATCTCTACAAAACCTGTAATTTCCTAATAATCTCTGCAGTATTAGCATGTTCTTTACAGAACCTTTACTCTCAGTCCAGTACTCCAAAAACTTCCTCCAAGGGTTTAAAGGATTACTATAAGAATTATTTCCCAATAGGAGTTGCCGTATCTCCACGTGCCCTGCAAGGTCCGGAAGCTGGATTAATTCTTCAGCAATTCAATAGTATTACTCCCGAGAATGCCATGAAGATGGGTCCCATTCATCCGGAAGAAAACCGTTATTTCTGGGATGATGCAGATGCTATCGTCAACTTTGCTCAGACCAATAAGCTACGCATACGTGGTCATAATTTATGTTGGCATGAACAAACACCTAAATGGATTTTTACAGATGCTCAGGGAAAAAATGTTACCAAAGAAGTTCTGCTCAAACGGCTCAAGGACCATATTAATGCGGTAGTTTCCCGCTACAAAGGAAAAATTTATGCATGGGATGTAGTAAACGAGGCTATTGATGATGACAGTACAAAGTTTTTACGCAACAGCCTATGGTATCAGATATGTGGAGAAGATTTCATTGTAAAAGCATTTGAATATGCCCATCAGGCAGATCCTAATGCCTTGCTATTCTATAATGATTATAACACTGAAAGACCAGAAAAAACTGAACGGGTATATCAGTTACTTAAAAAGCTGAAAGAAGCTAAGGTACCTGTTCATGGGGTTGGTCTGCAGGCACACTGGTCTATTTACGAACCTACAGAGAAAGAACTTCGCAATGCAATTGAAAAATTTTCTTCACTGGGATTACAGATCCATTTTACAGAAGTAGATATGTCTGTCTATCGCTGGGAAAAAAATCGTCGCGAACGAAAAGAAGGAGAATCAGATGCATTCACACCTGAATTAGAGCAGAAGCAACTGGAACAATACAAGAAGGTATTTTCCATCTTCCGAGAATATAAAAAAGCTATTACAAGTGTCACATTCTGGAATATTTCAGACAAGAGTACCTGGCTGGACAGTTATCCAGTCAGAGGTCGCAAAAATTATCCATTACTCTTTGATCAGAATCTGCAACCCAAGAAAGTGTATTGGGAAGTAATCAAATTCTGATTCTCTGGCTATATACGCTTTGTTACCTGATTTAGTATTACTTATTTATTGCTATCCAATGAAAGTCCTTTTGTTATCTACCAGATTCTGGCTGGCATTAACAAGTTTATTTATAGGAAGTGCATCTGTTGCCTATTCTCAGAATCCCTATGTGACTAATCAAGCAGGAAAAGACCATTTCCTGCTTTCTGCATCAGGAAAATCCACTTCTCTGCTGGTGAGTTCTCAAGACTATCCGGGTGTAATACGAGCAGCAAAAAACCTACAGGCTGATATAAAACTCGTCACACAAACCGAGCCTGCTTTCATTACAGATAAAATTACAAATCAAAAAACTATAGTCATTGCAGGTACACTAGGCAAAAGTCCATTGATTAATCAGTTGGTACAATCCCATAAACTGGATGTAGCTGCACTCAAAGGAAAGTGGGAAATGTTTCAGACCCAGATTATCACCAATCCATTTCCCAATGTAACACAGGCTCTGGTTATTGTAGGTAGTGATAAAAGGGGCACCATCTACGGCATTTATGATTTGTCTGCACAGATTGGTGTTTCTCCCTGGTACTGGTGGGCAGATGTGCCTGTTGCTCAAAAAAAAGAATTGTACGTACTACCCGGAGTGCACTCAGCAGGAGAGCCCAAAGTAAAATACAGAGGCATTTTTATCAATGACGAGGCACCTGCACTTTCAGGCTGGGTAAAAGAAAAATTTGGAGACTTCAATCATGCCTTTTATGAAAAAGTGTTTGAGCTTATCCTGCGTCAGAAAGGGAATTACCTCTGGCCTGCTATGTGGGGGCATGCCTTTTACGATGATGATCCTCTCAATCCTAAGCTGGCAGATGAGTATGGAGTTGTGATAGGAACTTCTCACCACGAACCATTGATGCGGGCACACGATGAATGGAGAAGATATGGATCAGGCAAATGGAACTACCAAACCAATGAAGCCAAACTAAAAGATTTCTGGAAGAGTAGTATCCAACGCATGGGAACCAATGAAAGCATTGTATCCATAGGAATGCGCGGTGATGGCGACGAACCTATGACAGAAGGAACGGCCATTGCATTACTGGAAAAAATTGTAGCTGATCAGCGACAAATTATACAAGATCTAACGGGTAAACAACCTGCTGCAACCCCTCAGCTTTGGGCTTTATACAAAGAAGTACAGGATTACTATGACAAAGGAATGCGAGTACCTGATGATGTAACCTTGCTGCTTTGCGATGATAACTGGGGCAACATTCGTAAGTTACCTAAACTAACAGACAAACCACGATCAGGCGGCTATGGCATTTATTACCACTTTGATTATGTTGGGGGACCACGAAATTACAAATGGCTCAATACTAATCCTATCGCACGGGTATGGGAACAAATGCATCTGGCCTATCAATACAAAGCGAATCAGATATGGATTGTCAATGTGGGAGATATCAAACCTATGGAGTTTCCGATTTCATTCTTCCTGGATTATGCATGGAATCCGGATCAGTTGCCCGCAGAGCAGTTGGAACAGTATACACAAAGATGGGCAGAGAAGCAGTTCGGTTCTAAGTACGCACGGGAAATCGCTTCTATACTGGACAGATATACAAGATACAATGGTCGACGCAAACCGGAACTTCTCTCTCCTGCTACCTATAGTCTGACACATTACCATGAAGCAGAAAATATAGTAACGGCCTATAATTCCCTTGCGGCTGAGGCTGAAAAAATTTACAATTCTCTTCCTGCACAATACAAAGATGCCTATTATCAGTTGGTAATGCACCCTGTCAAAGCCTGTGCAAATCTGAATGATTTGTATGTAACAGTTGCCAAAAACCACCTGTATGCATCTCAGGGTAGAGCTATAACTAATAAGTTAGCAGATCAGGCCAAAGAGTTGTTTACCAAAGATGCCGAAATCTCGGCCTACTACAACAAAACTCTGGCCGGAGGGAAATGGAGCCACATGATGGACCAAACACATATTGGCTATACCTACTGGCAGCAGCCACCCAGAGATTCCATGCCCGCAGTGAAAACTATAGAAGTACCTGTTACATCTGAAATGGGTATAGCCATAGATGGATCAGATACATGGTGGCCTCAGGCTAAGGAAGAAGCTGTTTTGCCAGCGTATACCCAAAATAGTTCTTTGGTACCTTATATAGATGTATTTAACAGAGGTCAGTCAGCCTTTATGTATAGTGTAAGCTCGCCTGTGTCCTGGTTGTCGTTTTCTTCTGCAAAAGGAACTGTAACCGATCAACAACGGATAAACCTACAAGTTAATTGGTCCAAAGTACCAGCAGGGCTACAACGAATTCCTATCACCGTCACAGGTCCTGCTAATAGCAAAGTTGTCGTGCAAGCTGTAATTGATAATACTCCTAAGGTTGGCAAAGGTTTTTCAGATAGTAATGGGTATATTTCTATAGAGGCAGAACATTACAGCAAAGCAATAGGCACTGATAGTACCTGGAAAAAAATTCCAACTCTTGGACGTACTTTATCAGGAGTCACTCCATTTCCGGTTACAGCTTTGAGCCAGTCACCAGAAGCAAATAGCCCTCATTTGGAGTATATGATACAAACAAAGTCAGCAGGAGAAGTAAAAATACACGCCTATCTGTCTCCGACCTTAAACTTTACTGCTGGTCAGGGACTTCGCTATGCCATCTCTGTAGATGATGAGGAACCTCAGATTATAAATATACATAAAGAGGAAACCAATCATAAATGGGAACAATGGGTAGCTAACAATATCAACATTCAGGTTTCTAGCCATCAACTCACGAGACCTGGCGAACATGTGATCAAATTCTGGATGGTAGACCCAGGCATAGTATTGCAAAAGCTGGTTGTCGATACAGGAGGGTTACAATCCAGTTACCTAGGCCCTCCCGAAAGTTCTCAAGCTCTCAAGTAAAAGGTAGAAAGTAAGAAAAAAAGCCACAAAGAGAGTAGTGATACCTTTAAACGCGAAAGGTCGTATCTGTGCGTTGGCAATCTTTCTGCCGCGAGGAAAGCCCCTGGCTTTGCGGGTGGAAGGTTCGGCAGAAAGTGCCCTTTTTTTGGTTACTATTTTTGGACAAGCAAAAAAAGTAACAGGCGGTAGGAAGAAATATGTTCCAGACTTTAAACCAACCTTGGATACAAACAAGTAAAAATAAGAGGTCTGTGAAAGAATGAAGAAAGATTTGTCAAAAGAAACCAGCACCTACACTATTTTAAAAAGTATAGGTACTGGTTATAAGACCCCCTTCCAAAGTTTAACGTATATATTAATTCTTCGTTAGATCTTTATTGGCAGAATCTTTAGGTTCAGGAGCTACTTTTTTAGAAGAATCTTTATCTATAGAGTCCTTGTCTACCGAATCTTTCTTCTCTTTCACCGTTGGACGAGGCCCTTTTTTCTGCAATGCTTTTGCCTTCTTACGAATCTCTTTTACTTTATTTATATTCACTGTTGTAATGGATGAAAATAAACCTGACTTGAGAGATTGCCACAGGTAAGTTACAAAGCTGTCATCTCTTTCCCGCTGATAAAAAATAGTTCCTAATCTGGCAGGCTTCTCTTCTTTTGCAGTATTGTCTGCCTTGATAGCAATATTTCCCAGTAATGTCAGCAACTGATGTGTTTTGTGCTTTTCAGGGTCAATTACTTCTATTTTCAGATCTCTGTATAATGCCTTGACAGAACCTCTTGCGATACCACGACGAATATGAGAGGAAAAGGTGACCTCATTCACCAATCCATCTGTCAACCGGATGTTTTCATTTGGAAAACTAATCAGATTAAAGGCAGTAGCACTCATTCGGTCCAGATGTCCACGATAAGCACAATTAAATTGTTTGGAGAGCAGATTCATACTAACATTCAGTGTCAGTAATCCCCCTTGCATCAGCATCGTTGTTGCATGAATCTTTACTGGATTCCGGTCTGTCATCCGTTTGGGATCATTACTCAGATTAGTAATCCGGACATTCGATTTTTCGAACATTACCTTTCCGGGTTTGGGAGCATTTAGTACTTGTTCAGCGTAGGTGATAGAAGCTCCGGAAATAAACGTTGAATCAATCTGTACCTGAAAATTAATATTACGTACTGCTTCATTAGGCATTAAAGGGTGATGGTTTGGTTTAGGAGGCATCCGTTTATCCCGGTATATGTTTACTACCGGATTATTGACCCGAACACTTTGTGCAATTAGCTTTTTATCCAGGGCCTGTCTTAACTCTACACCTTTGCATTCTATCTTAGGCACAGTAATAATAAATCGGTCATTCTGCACTTTCTTCCTTCGAACAAATTCTTTATCAGATACTGTAGGCTGTAACTTCATATTTTCAATAGCCAATGAGTGATCGTCTTTCAAGTCTACCTTCCCTACTTTCAACGCATACAGGTTATCAGCACCCACAAACTGGTAATTTTCCAATGAAGCTTCTATTTTATCGAGAAACGGAAAAGATCGCTTTTGCTTTGTGACTGAGTCAAGACGTATATTATGTAGTGCAATGCGAATGTGTTCAGCTGATTGTGTTGACTTTCCTTTAGAAGCTACTACCGTATGTTTCAGTTTGCCATCCTTTACAATAATCTCGTCAATCTGAATCTCATTTTTCAGTCCATTCAGTAAATCTTCCAATGATTTTTTCTGATCTGTAGAATCTATCTGTTTTATATCGTCTGGTTTGGTTTGTGTGATTGTGATATCCGGTGAATTAATGTAGATACCTTTGAGCTCAATTTTCTTTTCAGCCAGATAGGTTCGCCATTTTATATCATGTAATTGTACCGATTTAGCCTCTATTCCCAGATTTGTATTCCGTTTCGAACTGTCACCTTTGGTGTAAGATGCTAACTTACCAGGTTGTAGACTCACATTATGAAATACAAGATTACTTGTGATAAAGTTGATACTTATCCAGTTGATCTTTAGTTGGTACTTGCCTTTGGTTGCTTCAGAGACTTTTGCTTCCAGCTTTTTACGGATAGTGGGTCCTAATCCCACATTAAGCCATATAAAAATTCCCACAATCACAACGGCAATAATGCCGCCTACCCATTTCAGAACTTTTCCGGTTCGGCTGGATGAAAATCTTACCAAAGACGTTTTCATAAGGTGTGTCTATAACAGATGAATAGTGTATAAGTTATCTCGCCAAGCATTACTTTATAATAAGGAGGGATGGACAGTAGACTAACTATAAAAAACTATTCCATGTGTATATTTATAGAGACAAAGATCTATCTAACCTTTTTGAATAAGATAAACCTACAGAAGTTTAGATATGAGTTTGTTTTACAAGATTATCATCTATGCGTTTGAGAAGAGTATAACGCTGATTTTGTTTTTGAAGAATCTCTCTCAGGTTAAGTTTGTTTATTGTCCCATACATTGTTCTTCCCTAGGCTTCTTCATTTTTTGCTTGCCAAAAAACAGGGTACCAAATGAGAATTTGGTGAGCCAGATTTGTGCGTGTACAAAAAAGGCACTTTCTGCCGAACCTCACACCCGCAAAGCCATGGGCTTTCCCTTATCTTTTCTAGAAACATGGTTTGTAAATAAAGAAAAAAACACTCTCCCTGTCCTCCTGAAAGGATCTCTTGACAAATAGAGCCATGCCTGGTTTGTGAGAAAAACAAATACATTCCAAATCCAAAGGCCGCCGGTCTTGCCACGAGTTCCTTTCAGGAGGACAATAAAGGGTGTAAGGGCACAAAAAAGAGATTACACCCTAAAAGCTGCAAAAGTGAAAAAGTTATGGGACAGGATAAAGGGCTTTCCTCGCGGCAGAAAGTGCCCTTTATGCTTCGTTTTTTTGGGCAAGCAAAAAATGAAGAAGCCAGTGGAAGAACAATGTAAGGGATAATAAACAAACCAAGGAAGAATAATTTCTCAAAAACGAAACCAAAGCCTATAGTCTTTCCCAAGAACATTGGCTCTGGTTTCGTACTATTTCATTCCAGCTTACGGATATTGTTGGATAAAATCTGTAAGCAACCCAAACGTTTCCGGAAACTTAGCCAATGGCAATGTTTCTGCCCGATCATAAATATCATGGTAAAACTTGGGATTACCCAGTGTATAGAAAAAACAGGCCTTTACACCCTTGCGTGCAAAGAAAAAATGATCAGAGTTGGGAGCATTATCCCGCTTCTGTAATTTGGTAAAGTAATGCTTCTCTTCATTGATCTTATTGAACAAGCCGAACTCTTGCTCCAGACGCAATCCGTTTACCATCATAATCCCCTCATCTCCAGCTCCCATCAGATCCAGGTTAATCAGAAAATGAATCTGATTCAGGGGAAATAAGGGATGGTCTGTATAATACTTAGAACCTAACAGACCCGCTTCTTCTGCTGCAAAGGCAATAAAAGCAATTGAGTATTCAGGCTGATTCTCAGGCTTCGCATAATACTGAGCCAGTTCCAGCAAAAGTGTTACACCCGATGCATTATCGTTGGCTCCCGGAAAGTAGACATCTTTGCCCAACTGCCCTAAGTGATCATAGTGAGCCGTGATCACAACAAACTCTTCCGGATGGGCTTTCCCTTCCACAAAACCAACCACATTCTGCGTCTGATAATTCTTAATAAGCTTCGCGTCTACTCTAAACTTGATTTTCTGAGCAGCCGTATCCCAGTCTTTACGAACTATCTCAAAAGTAGGATGACTCAAAGCAGCAGTTGATACAGTCGCAGTCAGCTTTTCTTTCTGCAGTTCAATCAAAGCTTTAGCAGTATGCAGCTTCTCCAATAGATCCGGATTATCTGTAAACTTCCCATAATCAGCAGAAAGGTAAACAATAGCCTTACGTGACAGATTTTGTTTGAGAAAGGCAGATTGAACTATAGTATCCGTAAATAAACGAGGAGGTAATTGCATGATCCGGGCACTTCCCTTTCCTTTTTGGGAAATAGGATTTACCAGAAAGTCTTTTCCGGGTGCAAGATCTGTCTTATTGATCTTCAATGACACCTTTCCCGGATAGGTATTCACATCCAGTGTAAAGGGCTGAAAGTAGGAGTTTCCAAATGGCTTTAACCCCATGTCTGAAAACCGGCTTTTCAGAAAATCAGCAGCAATCCGATCCCCTTGATTCACATATCCTCGTCCGTGAAATTCAGGAGAGGTAAGCGTTTTCAGAGTAGCCCGGGCGCGGGTCATATCCTGCCCTGCTGCTGTGAGGGCAATAAACAGAAACAGCCCTGTTATCGAGGGCCGTTTCTGAAGCAATAGGTTCTTTAGAGCAAAAAGCTGCATGGTTCATTGAAATAAACAACCAAAGAAACAGATATTAACCTACCAATGCACTGTATGCATCTGCAGACAGAAGTCCATCCAGTTGGGATGCCTCAGAAATAGAGATCTTAACCATCCATCCTTTTCCATAAGGATCAGAATTTACCAACTCAGGCGCAGTGTTCAGATCTGCGTTAAACTCCAGTACAGTACCAGACACCGGAAGATACAGATCAGACACCGTTTTTACGGCCTCTACAGTACCAAATATCTCATCTTTAGCTACTTCCTGTCCTACTGTATTGATATCTACATAGACAATATCGCCAAGCTCACGCTGTGCAAATTCTGTAATTCCTACATAGGCAACATCGCCTTCAATGCGTATCCATTCGTGTTCTTTGGTGTACTTCAATTCACTTGGAAAGTTCATAAATAAGGTTCAAGGTTAAAAGTTAAAATAGAAATGTGAGGAAATCGTATCGGATTTCAAACAGACGGTTCGATAAAAATTTATAGTTATGTCCGAAAGTCCAATATCTTCTACATAAATTTACACAACAAGATAAAACCTTATACGTTGTGACATAAGCCGGATTACCTTTCGGGTAGTTTTTCTGTATTAATGATATCTGCTTTTGTGGCGGTAAAGATAAACAGAAAAACAAAACAACAGAACGTTTAAGTAAGTTTGGTTGTTAATGACAACTTCTAGCCAAGGTAAAATTTAACTTAAAGATCAAAATGGACAAAAGAAAAATCACAAAACTATTACAAAAGATCGCAGAGCTGTCGGGGCAAAAAGTCACGCCCATGCAACTCAGCGGAAATGATCATCAGCTTGATAGAGAATATACAATTAAAGACATTCATAAATTTATTGATGAACTAACCTATAAAGGACAAAAGGCAGGCCTTACATTCTTACAAAATCATTTACGCCCTGAAGAAGTAGCCTCTTTTCTGGAAAATATAACCTTTCCTGTTATCTTTTTCCAACAGATTAGTCCTGACAAAATAGAACCATTACTTATCTACAGAGATAAAAATGATGATCTGGTTGGAGAATATCCCGATTCGGAAACTGTATTTAAAGAATCTCAGATACGTGATCTAAGCCGGCAATTCCTGACTCAACAACAAGCAACTGATCCCCGGCAAAATGGACACGTCATCTTTGTAACTTCATTTCCGGTTCACTATCTCGCCGACCAGCCAACAGGAGATGAAAATAAAGAAACCCTTGAGCCTCCTACTCCACTCAAAAGGTTACTCAACTTATTAGGCTCCGAACGAAAAGATATCTCCTATATATATGTCTATGCTATTGTAGTAGGTTTAATCAGTCTGGTGCTTCCTTTAGGGATTCAGGCAATGATCCGACTTATATCCGGTGGGATGATCTTTAGTTCAGTAGTTGTAATTATTACTGTTGTTATCATTGGATTATTGGCATCTGGTGGCTTACAGATCATGCAAATCTCCCTGGTTGAGATCTTGCAGCAACGTATTTTTGCTAAAGCTGCATTCGAATTTACATACCGTGTTCCCAAAATCCGGTTGGATGCTTTATCCAAATACTATCCTCCGGAATTAATGAACCGTTTCTTTGATGTGATCAATGTTCAGAAATCACTACCCAAGCTACTGGTGGATCTGACAGGGGCTGTACTTCAGATTTTGTTTGGATTAATTTTGTTGTCTTTCTACCATCCTTTCTTTCTTGCATTTAGTGTATTACTGGTAGGCATCATTGCCCTAATCTTTAAAATAACAGGTCCAAAGGGTTTGAAAACCAGTTTGACTGAATCAAAGTATAAATATAAGATTGTCTACTGGCTTGAAGAGATTGCCCGCACTGTCAACAGTTTTCGTCTGGCAGGCGATACTAATCTGCATATGCAAAAGATGGACGACTATGTAAGCAACTATCTTTACTATCGGAAAAGTCATTTCAGTGTGTTACGTACCCAATTAATTTATATTGTTATTTTTAAGGTACTGATCATTGGAGGTTTACTTATTCTGGGCACCCTGCTGGTGGTAGACCGCCAGATTACGCTGGGTCAGTTTGTAGCCTCTGAGATTGTAATAGTGCTGGTAGTGGCTGCGGTAGAAAAGATTATTGTCAATATGGACACCGTTTATGACCTGCTTACAGCGGTAGAGAAAATAGGTACAGTAACGGATATGCCTCTGGAAAATGAAAGAGGAACGCCTCTGGAATTAAATACAAACAGCCAAGGCATGGAAGTAGCCATCAAAGACCTCCGGTATCGGTATGCAATGGGAGACAAGGCATTGGAAGGCGTTAGTTTTACGATCAAAGCTGGTGAAAAAGTAGCGATTGCAGGGATGCATGCAGCAGGGAAACACACATTAGCTAAGCTACTGGCGGGTGTTATGACTGATTACACAGGTAGCATTACCTATAATCAGATCTCCTTGCGGGATATTCATCCGAGTTCCCTGCGACCTATAGTATCCAATTACCTGTTTGAAGATGCAGTTTTTTCTGGTTCTATTCTTGAGAATGTAGCAATGAATCGTCCAGGCATCAGCTATGAGGATGTCCGCTGGGCACTGACCAATGTAGGTCTACAACATTATATGAATAAGCTACCGGAAGGTCTCTATACGCATATTGGTGCTGATGGACAACATCCTTCAGAAGGAGTTACACATAAAATACTCTTTGCCAGAGCTATTGTTTCCAAACCCAAACTACTGGTAGTAAAGGACACTTTACCTGAAATGTGCCGTACAGACCGTACTCAACTGATTCAGTTTATGACCAGTCGCGAAATGCCATGGACGCTGGTTGTAGTAAGTAATGATGCTATGCTGCTGTCACAATGTGATAAGGTTCTTGTTTTTGATGACGGGCATCTGGTTACCCAGGGTTCGTATCAGCAAGTGAAGGATCATCCTGTATTGCGGGAAGCCATTTTACAGGATTAAGTCCAGTTTTGTTCTCACACAATCTGTTTTGCATCATTTTTGATAGGTGATGCAAGACACTTTCCAAGATGAGGTAAAAACATTGACCTCGTAAATGAAGTTAAACAGATAATGAACAAAAATCTGATCTTTCCTAAGAGATCCGGGTGAGAGGACTATAACCGCTCACCAACTCTTGTTTAGAAGGATTAAACCTTAGTTTATTTTACACATTCAAGTATAAACCGCCTCCGTATGTTACATATATCAAATAACAATATAGATTCTCATGAAATCGAAAAGAAGGTCTATGCCCTGCAGACCTTAGGGACACCCCGATCTGGCAGGGTAATAGCCTATTGGTTAATAGGAATATTCGTTTTCTTCTTCTTATGCCTTTTCCTGCCCTGGCAGCAGAATGTTCAGGGATATGGGTATGTTACAGCGTTTGCCCCAAAAGATCGTCCACAAACAATTCCCTCTGTTATTGCCGGACGAATTGAAAAATGGTATGTACAGGAAGGCCAGAAAGTAAGTGCCGGAGATACCATCCTAGTTATTTCAGAGGTAAAAGATGAATACTTTGACCCACAACTACCTGAGCGTCTACAGGAACAGATCAAAGCTAAAAATGAAGGGATTGCAGCTACTCAGACTAAAATTAATGCACTGGAAGATAATATTGCCGCACTACAGAATGGGTTGAAATTTAAATTGCAGCAAGCGGCCAACAAATTGCAACAAGCTCGCTTTAAATTGCAGATGGACAGTGCCGATTATGAAGCAGAGAAAATAAATATGCAAATTGCCCGCCGCCAATTTCAGGCAGGTGAAAATATGTACAATGGCCAGTTAATCTCTCTGGTAGACTTTGAAAAGCGAAAAGCCAAGCTGCAGGAAACACAGGCCAAGCTGATTGCCTACCAAAATAAAGTAGATGTAGCTCGTAATGAGATTATCAATGCTCAGATTGAACTGAGTTCTATCCGGGCAGATTACGCAAAAGAGATCTCCAAAGCACAATCTGATAAAAGTTCGGCAGTTTCCTATCTGGCAGATGCACAAGGTGAACTATCCAAACAGCAAAACAAATATTCCAGTGTACAGGTACGGATCAAAAACCGGGCAGTCATTGCGCCACAGGATGGATATGTGGTAAAAGCACTGAAAGCTGGGGTAGGTGAAACGTTAAAAGAAGGAGATCCGGTGGCTACGATTCAGCCAGCACAACCAGCCAAAGCGGTAGAACTCTATGTAAAAGCAATGGATGTTCCTCTGCTCGAAAAAGGTCGTATGGTGCGTTTGGAGTTTGATGGATGGCCTGCGTTACAGTTTTCCGGATGGCCAAGTGTATCCGTAGGTACATTTCCTGGACGTGTGGCAGTCATTGACTATGTTAATAGCAAGGATGGTAAATACAGGATTCTGGTTACGCCTGATAATGAGGAAGAAGAATGGCCAGAGCAATTACGTCTTGGGTCGGGGGTAAGTGGCTTTGTAATGTTGAATGATGTACCTGTATGGTATGAAATCTGGCGGCAGCTAAATGGCTTCCCACCAAGTTTGCAGAGTCCAACAGCAGGAGCAGAAGATTCATCTGAGAAAAAGAAGGAGGGAGAGAAAGATGCAAAGAAATAGCCAGACACGTAAGGTCTTTGGCTGGCGATCGCGCTTTCCAGCCAAAGCACACATTCTATCTATCACAAGAATGCTTATTTTCTGTTTGTATGTTCTGTTTCAGGGATTGCATTTTACTGCTTCAGCTCAATTGGCATCAGACAAAAAGCCAACAACAACGGTTGAGTCTAAAACCATGAGCAGTCAGGATTTTCTTCAACGAATTTTAAAGTATCATCCTGTAGCCCGGCAAGCAGCCTTATTAAGTGAGCAAGCGCGGAATGAGATTCGGTATGCACGAGGTTCTTTCGACCCTAAACTGGAAGCCAATTATGAGAATAAAGAATTGAAAGGATCTACCTACTATCATCGATGGGATAGCCAGTTGAAGATTCCTTTCTGGATTGGAGAGATAAAAGGGGGATTTCAGCGTGGTGTAGGCAACTATATTAACAACGAGAATTATACAAGTACCAGCGGATTAATCTTTGCTGGAGTCTCTATTCCGCTACCCATCAGCCAGGATTTCCTGATAGACCAGCGACGTAGTACTCTCCGGCAGGCACAGGTGTTTCGTAATATTGCCGAAGCAGATCGCGTAAAGGAAATCAACAAACTGGTTTTCAATGCGACTAAAGAATACTGGGAATGGTATCTGGCTCACAACGAATATACCATGTTGCGTGAAAATTACGAACTAGCCAATATACGTTATAAAGCAGTAAAAGGTCGTGTTGTAGAAGGTGATCTGGCAGGCATTGACTCAGTAGAAGCACAAACCATATTGCAAGACCGTCTGATTCGCCTCACACAGGTAGAAGTAGATTTATTGAATGCACGTATCCGGTTGTCTAACTATCTGTGGGGAGAAAATGATACTCCATTAGAGATGCCCTCAGATATTGCACCTGAACAATTTGATGTAACCCATAGAGTAGAAATGGAAGCTACTCTGATACGTCTTCGGGATATGGCACAAGCAAACCATCCGGAATTGCAAAAATTGACTTTTAAAAATGAACAGCTTACTATCGAAAGACGCTTTTTACGAGACCGTTTTAAACCAAACTTACGGGTTAATTACAATTTACTGAGTAGCCCTACATATAATACAGACGGCCGTATTTTACCTTCGACAGTGGATATGGCTTATTTGCAAAACAACTATAAGTGGGGATTTGAGTTTAGTTATCCTTTGTTTTTACGAAAAGAACGAGGCAAGCTGGCTCTTAATGAAGTAAAGATTGAACAAAACAATCTGGAACGCCAGCAAACATCCCGTGAAATTGCAAACAATATTCAAACTACCTATAATGATCTGCGGAACCTGGATTCGCTGATCCGGCTCCAACAGGTTAACATTGCCAACTATCGACGGTTACGGGATGCAGAGGTACAAAAGTTTGAAAATGGAGAAAGCTCTCTGTTTCTCATTAACTCACGGGAAACCAAGTATATCGATGAGCAGATCAAATTGTTTTCTCTGAAAACCAAATATGCAAAGGAACGAGCAGAACTGCTTTGGTCAGCAGGCTTGTCCGACTGGAATCAGTTAGCTGAATAAGATTGTATACAGGTCTAAGGATTACATGATTGATCCCAAATTTTGGATATGAGTAAAACCCAAGCCTATGTTTTTGACAATATGGGCTTGGGTTAATTTTTGAGAAATCTCTCTTCCTGCGTTTGTTTATTATCCCTTACATTGTTCTTCCACTGGCTTCTTCATTTTTTACTTGCCCAAAAACAGGGCACCAAACGAGAGTTTGGTGAGCCAGATTTGTGTGTGTGCAAAAAAGGCACTTTTCTTCAAACCTTCTGTCCGCAAGGCCAAAGGCCAACCCTTATCTTGTCCCATATCTTTTTTAATTTTGCAGGTTTTAGGAAAAATTCTCTTTTACCCTTGCCCCCTCCCTGTCCTCCTGAAAGGAACTCGTGGCAAGACCGGCGGCCTTTCCGACTGGAAAATATTCTTTCTCTCCAAAAACGAACACAACTCTATTTGTCAAGAGATCCTTTCAGGAGGACAGGGAGGATGTTTTTTCTTTATTTACAAACCTCATTTCCACAAAATATAGAACAGGATAAGACCAACCTCGCGGAGAAAAGATTGCCTACACACTTACACTGACTTTCACAATTGAAGTTATCGCAACCATCTTTGTAGCTTATTTATTCTGTACTACTATTATGGCTTCAAAGTAAAGTTGTTTCCTCAAAATTTGGAGCGACTCATATAGTTGGTTATTCTATTCTAATTATCCTATTTCCCATCTTCTCTCTTGTGCAACCATGTAGTACAAAGCTAACAACCACACCTTTACAAATCAATGCATTAAACACAAACTAAATAACTGACGATCAATACAATAAAGCAATAAAAATTCATTAAAAAACAAAGTAAAACATAGCACTATTTTTTGTATCTTTAAAGTACCTAATTCAATCAGCAAACGTTTAAACACTTAGTATCTATATGCCTCGTTACCATACAAATACAACAGCGATTCGCAAGTATAAATCTGAATATTATGGATTAATGGTCTACGAAGCCCGCCTGAATCATGAACTATTCCGGATGGCACAACACATCAAAGCTATCAAAGAAGATGAGAAGCAATCACTTGCCAATCAAACTCTTCTGACTACTCTATTGGCTCATACCAGTGAGCATAAAGCTAAGCTGGAAGTACAGCCTGCCTCCAAAGAACGTAACAAACAACTCAAAAAAGCGGAAAAAGAGTATAAAGAAATCAATGCCAAACACAAACGCAATGAATACCACCTCGCTGTGTTGGAAAAGAAAAAGGACAAAGACAATGCAGCTAAATATGTTCTCAAAGAACTGAAGCGCGATGAAGTACGCATTCGTATCAAAACAGCCTATGATATCTGGAAAAAACTTGAGCAGGAAGAACAATACGAGTTTATGGATTTTGAACTGTTCAAGGCTTTACACTTTGTAAAACAATCAAAGCAAGCTGCTAGCCAGACTACAACTAACACCCAATCAGATCTGGCTTCCGAAAAACCCCTTTCAGTGGCGGGTGTCAAACCATTTATACAGGAGAAATCGACCCGCGTTATAGTAAATGCTTATTTTAATCGTTTCCAAAACTACCTTACAGTGACTAACCCCGACGACAAGAATAGTATCCATTGCACTACCCAAAAGCAGTTTACATACTCTATACAAGAAGAGATTAAAACAAAGGGTTCAATCCAATCTATTTATGGATTTCAATAGTTCTATTTCACTGGAAAAATCTTAGTTCATTACCTATTACCCCTGTTGCTACTGCAATAAACAAAGCGATAGTTAATAAACTAACCAAAGCCGAAAGTGCGATTCCGACAATCGCACAAATACGTCCTGCCTTAAGGTTTTTATAAGAGCTGAAAGAATAGTTATCCGGATCGTTGTAGTAACGAACCAAATCCTGCTTTGCCAACATAAGAGCAACAATCCCACTAATCAATCCCCAAATACCATAGTACCAGAAGACAAAAATAGAAATAACGCCTAATACTTGTACAACCAGAGTATTGGGTAGTTGTCGTTGCTCAAATCCGGACTCTTGCTGCATATATTGAATAGTGTTTATTTTTAATGAAACAAATACTTTTGTTCTATTCAAACAACAAAAGCCTGGATGATCCAGGCTTTTGTCAAAACAGATTCAGAAACTTAGCTTCCAAATATATCTCTCATCCGCTCTTGCATCAGCGTAGGGTCAGATAATGCCTCAAAGCCATTCAGAAAGATGAGAAGCAATCTCTTGCTGATCAGACTCTTCTAACTAAACTACTGGCACATGCAACACAGCAAAAGAAAGAACTGGAATATCTATAACAGTACTCGTTTGAAAAAACTTTTATCCTCTTTTTATTCTGTTTCACGAGATTTTTATAGTCTTATATTTATTAGCTAGTCAGCAGAAACGCAGTAATTCTTGAAAAACTTTTTTCAAGAGGATTGTATGTTTCGACCCTACATAATATCTGTATCACTGATATGTATAAAGTTTCTCATAAAAACACTCCATTTAGACTAAAATCTGAATATTGATGATTATACAGCAATTATTCAACATGTAATAAAGGGTTAAACATTCAAATATTACTACCTCCTGCTTTACATATCTTTGCAGCAAAATATACAGTATTCTTTTTATGAATAAACAACTACCTTTTCTATTTTTCTTTCTTCTACATATTTCTACAGTTTACACTTTTGGGCAAACTTACTCTTTCAAAAGAAGTCTTGGTCCACCCTTATTGCTAAATCCATCCTGTGTTGCAACAGATCAACAAGGTATGTTATACGTTGCGGATATAGATGGATATAATGGACAGATTATGAAACTTGACTCTAATGGAATTATACTAGAACAACTAGTATATAGCGACTATATCAATTCATCTAAGCCATTAGATAGACCAAACGGACTTAGTATAGATCCACAGGGTAATATTTGGCTATCTGATGGTCAGATTCGGATACAAAAATTTGACGCTAAAGGTAAATCTTTAGTAAAGATAAATCCATATGGCACACGATTAGGTTCAGCCGATGGCCAGTTTAATACTTTGCTCGATATATTTGCAGATAGTCAGGGTAATGTTTGGGCAGCAGATGCCAACAATACCCGTATTCAGAAATTTAGTACAAATGGTAATTTTCTAGCAAAATTTGGAACTCCTGGTTCTGCAGAAGGAAAATTTAATTATCCTTCAGATGTATGTATAGATCTTCAAGGTAATATTTGGGTTGCTGATAAAAGTAATTATCGTATTCAGAAATTCGATAAAAATGGAAAATTTCTTTTAGCCTCAGGCATCGCGGGTCCTTTTGATGGAGCGTTTCACTCTCCCAAAAACTTAGTCGTAGATAAAGACAATAATGTCTGGGTTACAGATACAGAACTATGTCGCATTCAAAAATTTGATTCTAATGGCAAATTTTTGCTAAAATTCGGTTCACAAAGTACCATCACTGGACCTGTAAATGGAACATTCAAGAATATCAAAGATATTGCATCAGACATCAAAGGAAATATCTGGATAGCAGATGTGTCTGCGAAAAGTATACAAAAGTTTGATAAAAATGGAAAATTTATATTAAACTTTGGTGGTGCATTGGGAGCTAATACAGTAGATGGTCAGTTTTCATCTCCAACAGGGATAGTTATAGATAATCAAGGCAATACTTGGGTAGGAGATGGCGGTAGTCAACATATTCAAAAATTTGAAGCCAATGGGAAATTCGCATTTAGATTTGGTTCTATAGGTGATGGGGATGGTAAGTTTCGTGGTCTTCATGGTATTGTACTAGATAGTCATGGCAACTACTGGATTACAGACCAAGTAAATTCTTATATTCAACGGTTTGATGACAAGGGTAATTTCTTAGAAAGGATAGCAACAGTAGGTTCCGCAGATGGATTGGTAAAAGAACCAATGGGAATGGTTCTGGATCGGCAGGGTAATGTATGGATTGCCGATAGTGGAAATCAACGTATTCAGAAATTTGATAGAAACGGAAAGTTCTTGCTCAAATTTGGGACTTCCGGATCTGCCAATGGAGCATTTTCTGGCCCAACAGGTATTGCAGTAGATCTTCAAGGTAATATTTGGGTTACTGATAATGGGAATCATCGTATTCAGAAGTTTGATAGAAACGGAAAATTCCTACTAACAATCGGTTCAAATGGTACTGCAAATGGCCAATTTAAAAATCCCCAAGGTATTGCTTGTGATAAAGCCGGAAACATCTGGGTTACAGACACATACAATTACCGCATCCAGCAGTTTGACAAAAATGGAAAATTCCTAACAAAGATAAGTACTCTTAATTTACAACCACGTTATATTGCATTTGCTCCAAATGGAGATTTGTATTGTACAACCAATAGAGGTGTATATATATATAGTACAGGCATTTATGATCCATTGCCCACCTTAATAAAAGGCCGTATTTATTCAGACGTAAATCAAAACTGTACGTTTGATAATATAGATAAGCCTCTTTCAAATATTTTTGTTAAAACACAACCTGGTAATTATTATGCAAGTACTGACAACGACGGATACTATGAGATTATAGCAGATACTGGTACATATACTGTTAGCCAAGTCATTAGTAACACAACAAGTGCACTTATCAAACCAATATGTCCAGCGAATAATGTATCTCCGTTGATTAGCTTAAAGAATATAGGAGATAGTGCAGTAAATATAGATTTTGCAAATCAAGCCACATTATTCCCTAATTTAACAAGTAGTGTTAGCTCTGACAGACGCCGAAGATGTCGCACCAACACAACAGTTATAAGTTATGCCAATATAGGTTATGCAGATGCCCAGAATGTAAAAGTATATGTAAAGATGCCAACACATATAATCCTCAAATCGGCAAACCAACCCTATGATATTGGTCTAGATTCTACCTACATCTTCTCCCTTGATACATTAAAATCGAATCAGTCTGGAACTATCCAAATTATAGATTCAGTAGCCTGTATTGCAGATATAGTCGGTTTGACTGCTTGTACAAAAACCTGGATTACTCCTGCTAACACTCACATTATACCAGCAGATTCGTATTGGGATAGTTCAGTAATAACAATTACTGGAAAATGCACAGAGAATGGCATTATTCGGATGGTCGTTAAAAATACAGGTCAAGGCAATATGGCAGACAGTACAGAGTTAAGACTTTTTACTGATGCAAACCTTGCTTTATATAAAAAATGTAAATTGGAAGTAGGCGATAGTCTTGTGCTAAGGGTTCCAGCAAATGGAAAAACTATCCGTTTAGAAGCTGACCAACGACCTGGCAACCCACTCAAATCACAAACTAACCTCACTATTGAAGGATGTATTGCTTCCTCTAACGAAATAATCAGCAAAGGTTATGTAGATCTGCTACCACAAGATGATTCAGAACCAGAGGTAGCAGTTCAATGCTTGACAATACGAGATTCTTATGACCCCAATGATAAACAAGTTAGTCCGGCAGGTACAACTTCAGAACACTACACCCCAACTTCAGCAGAATTAAAATATACAATTCGGTTTCAAAATACAGGTACAGACACTGCCTATGTGGTTACAGTAATTGATACGCTATCTGAATTCCTAGATGTTTCTACACTTCAGAATGGATCAATATCACATCCATATACTCTAAATGTAAGAGGAAAAGACCAGCCAATATTAATATGGACATTCAACAATATCAATTTGCCTGACAGTACTCATGACCAGGATGGTAGCAATGGATTTATTCAGTTTTCAATTAAACCTAAGAAAGATCTGCCAGAAAAAACGTTGATTGAAAATTTTGCTGATATAGTCTTTGATTATAATGATCCAGTTCGCACTAATACTACAGTCAATGTACTCTATGATGTGCCTTCTACAGTAAAAGGAGAAAATAAATTAGATGCAGAATCTATAATGTTCCTACGCCCAACAATTAGTAATTTTACACCTGACAATGCACAAGCAGGTGATCAGATTACTATTAATGGAACTAACTATAAAAAGATTCCTACAGATAACCAAGTAAAAATTGGGGGAATACAAGCAACAATTATATCTGCTACAGAAAATCAATTGATAGTAACTGTTCCACAAAATGTATTCACAGGCAAAGTAAGTGTGACTACTCTTGGAGGGACTGCTACCAGTGAAGTTGATTTCATACTAAAACCAACAGCAACCGAACAACCTATATGGAGTAGCCAAATTGTAGTTTCACCTAATCCAACAGATGGGAAATTAACAATCGACTTTTCGAACACCAATGTTTCTTTGCAACAAATAGAGATATACAATCATCTGGGTAAAAAGATAGTTTCTGAAAATATATCTCGTTCTACATCACTTAAGCAATTAGACCTATCTGCATATAGCGCAGGTATATATTTGCTTATATTTAGAACTAAACAAGAGAATGCTTGTCAAAAAATCATTCTGAAATAATTAATCTTTAGTAATATTATTCTTTAAACTTTATTGAATAAAAGTTCATTAAACAACAAAAGCCCGAGTACTCGGGCTTTTGTTGTTTAATGAATGTGATAATCTTAGCTTCCAAATATATCTCTCATCCGCTCTTGCATCAGCGTAGGGTCAGATAATGCATCAAAACCAAACGCAAGAATCATAAAGATAGATAACAGCAGATAGATACTGCCTAATACAATACCTATAATAGCAATGATTCTTCCGGTATTGATGTTACTGTAAGAAGAAGGAGTATACATGTTCGGATTCATTTCATATAATGCCTTATCCTTGTTGGCTAAAATAAGTGCGGTAATACCTAATCCCAATCCGACAATACCATAACAGCAACAGGTAGGAATAGATAGGATACTTAAAATTAATACAATAGTGGCATTTGGTAAGGGTTGTTGAAAGCCCATACCCCCTTGATTGAATGTAGTAGGATCTTGTTGCATAAGTTAAAATAATTGATGATTTTTTATTTTTAAGATGTAACTGCTAATAATAATCAGAAAAACAATACCAGACAAAATCTTTACGATCCAGATTCCATACCGAAAATTAATTCGACTGTTTACAAAAACAAATCCAATCAACAAAAACATAGGTAATGTAGCCGGATACATATGCCATGATTCTTTAAAATCACCACGTAACAACGCAATAATAGAACGCTGTAATCCACAACCCGGACAATCAATCAGAAACACTTTCTTAAAAGGGCATGTCAGCAAATGATGACTTATCCAATCAATAATGTCCTGATAAGAAGTCAGCAGGATTATGGCGCCTAAACTACCCAGATATCTGAACATACTTCTAAAAGAACAGGTATGCTATATAACTTACATAAAGTAAAGGCATTTCTTACAATGTAAAAAATGCCTTTGTAATTGGTTCTATTAATAAGCCCGTGCAAACAAAACACGTCTGGAAGAAGGCTTTCCTGTTACAATACACTTACCTTCCTCTGCTGGCGCATCCAATGGAATACAACGGATGGTAGCTTTGGTCTCTTCCTTGATACGTTCTTCTGTTTCAGAAGTACCATCCCAGTGAGCCAGAACAAATCCTGGTTTCTCATCCAGCATTTGCTTAAACTCATCATACGTTTCAACCTTTGTAGTATTGGCAGTCCGGAAAGTTTGGGCCTTCTGATAAATATTCTGTTGAATATCTGCCAGCAATCCTTCAATCTGGCTGGCAAGATTTTCCATCGAATAGACTTTCTTCTCCTTGGTATCCCGACGAGCCACTTCAGCGGTACCATTTTCCAGGTCACGAGGGCCGATGGCAACCCGTACAGGTACACCTTTCAGTTCATACTCAGCAAATTTCCATCCAGGTGAATTTCCATCACGATTATCAAACTTCACACTGATTCCCTTGGATTTTAACTCTTTTACTAGAGGCTGAATCTTTTCAGTAATGGTAGCTAGTTGCTCACCCCCTTTAAATATTGGGACAATCACTACTTGAATAGGGGCCAGTTTGGGAGGTAATACCAGACCTTCATCATCTGAGTGTGCCATAATCAAAGCACCCATCAAACGTGTACTCACACCCCAGGAAGTTCCCCATACATAATCCAGTTTTCCTTCTTTGCTCGTATACTGCACATCAAATGCTTTGGCAAAGTTTTGTCCCAGGAAGTGAGAGGTACCTGCCTGCAATGCTTTTCCATCCTGCATCAGTGCCTCAATACAATACGTATCTTCAGCCCCTGCAAAACGTTCATTAGCGGTTTTTACACCACGTACTACCGGTAAGGCCATCCAATCTTCGGCAAATGTGGCATATACTTCCAGCATCTGTTTGGTCTCAGCAACAGCCTCATCCGCAGTAGCATGTGCCGTATGCCCCTCCTGCCACAGAAATTCAGTTGTACGCAAAAACAGGCGTGTACGCATTTCCCAGCGAACCACGTTAGCCCACTGATTTACCAGAACAGGCAGGTCACGATAGCTTTGTATCCAGTTTTTGTAGGTACTCCAGATCACCGTTTCCGATGTGGGACGCACAATCAGTTCTTCTGTCAGCTTTGCTTCCGGATCTACAATAACTCCACTTCCATCGGGTGCATTTTTTAAACGATAGTGTGTAACCACCGCACATTCTTTTGCGAATCCTTCTACGTGGCTAGCTTCCTTGCTCAGGAACGATTTGGGTATAAATAACGGAAAGTACGCATTGGTATGCCCTGTTTCTTTAAACATATCATCCAATGCCCTTTGCATTTTTTCCCAGATAGTATATCCATAGGGCTTAATCACCATACATCCGCGCACAGGTGAGTTTTCGGCAAGGTCAGCCTTCTGAACCAGTTCATTGTACCAGGCTGAATAGTCTTCGCTTCGTTTTGGCAATCCTTTACTCATGAATTCAACAAAAAAGTTAATGAATAATATAGGTTAGGTTATTTGTATTGTAAAGCATTCACATTGCTAATCCATTGGTAATTAAACTATACTAAATCGATTTCTTTGACTACTTATATCTTGTTTCTGTATAGTCTTTCGTTATAATCGTATTTTTTATAAAAAATGTTAAAAATTGTTAATTATGGCACGATTTTTAGTACTTATATAAGGCAGAATGAGAATACGAAAGTGCGTATTTAATTACATTTTAATTTACTTTTATCCCGAAAAACTTATAAATTTCAAAACATAAACTTTTTTTACCGGATACTGTGTTTTATAAAATAGATAAGCAAACGGCAAAGATAGGTTTTTGTGAGAAATGCTTGAGATCTAAATGAATTAGTTTTACATCCAACAGATAATTTTATGAAGACGTACCCATTTAAATCAGTAGTTTTTGCGGCTATGATAGGCTTGGGGGGGGTCATGTCGTGTACACAATCACAATATGCACAGAAAGGCGATAGTGATGATCTGTATTATTCTTCTAAGGATAAACCTGTTACCCGATACGCCTCTTCAACTGAAGTTGCCCCCAATACATCCGGAAATTCAAAAAATCAAAAAAATCTTAATCCGGATTATCTGACGCAATATAGCCAGCAGTCACAACAATACAGTGGCAATAACCAAAGACAAGTTCAGGATACAACAGGAGATACCTATTACGATCCTAATTATCAGGATAGCGATCTGATCACAGCAGATAATGCTACATTAGGCCGTCGTCGTACTACCAGTTATGGATATAACAGTGTATATCCAAACTACAACAACTACTACGCTAACAACTATTATGGCAATTCCTGGTATGATCCTTACTATGGATCAAATTGGGGCTACCCTTATTATGGTTCAAGCTGGGGATATCCTTACTATGGTGGAGGTTGGGGTTATAGTCCCTGGGCATCATCCTGGTGGGGACCTGGTATAAGTGTAAGTATCGGCTGGGGCAGACCATACTGGGGCTGGGGCGGTGGTTACTATGCCCGTGGTTGGGGGTATGATCCTTACTGGTATGGGTATAACTCTTATTGGGGTAGTCCTTATGGATATTATGGTTACTATGGTGGATATTACAATAACTATTATAACTACTATGGTGGTTCACGTACCAATGTAGTATGGGGCCGTTCAAATGGCACTGGTTATACAGGAAGTCGCTCAGAAAATACTGTTTATAGAAATTATGGTTCCAGAGGAAGCAGAAGTAACACTGTTGTAAATGAGAACTTTGTAAATGGATCAGGAGGTAGAGGAGGTAGAATGGCGTCAACAGATAACGCGGTAAATAATTCAGGTTCTTCTCGTCCTGCAAGAAATAGCATGATTGCCAATCCAAGAGGTAGCTCTAATGATGGCTTCTCTTCTTCAGGCCGCTCTTCCATGTCTGATACTCGTGCAGTAAGACCTCGTGGTACGGATTATAGCAACAATAGTGGTAACGATTTCAATTATCGTCGCAGTGACTATAGCAGTGTAGGAGGCAGAAGCAGCAGTTATTCTAATAATGGTTATTCAAACTCTGGTAGTCAGCCTGTAACCCCATATAACTCACGTCCAAGCCGCAGTTCTAGCTCTAACAGTGGTAGCTGGAATACTCCTAGCAATAATTCCAATTCTGGAAGTAGCTGGGGTGGAGGTCGTAGCAATAGCAGCAACAATAGTGGTAGCTGGAGCACTCCTAGCAACAGTAATTCTGGAGGCAACTGGGGCGGTGGAGGTCGCAGTAGTGGAGGTAATAGTGGAGGCGGTAGCTGGGGTGGCGGCAGCCATAGTAGTGGTGGAAGTCACAGTAGTGGAGGAGGTAACAGCAATGGTTCACCAACACGTGTTCCTCGAAGATAATTTTTTAATTTAGAATTCCCCCTTATATTCCGGGGGAATTCTCCTCTCTGAGAATCCCTCTCATTTATTAAGCAACCTTTTTAGATTTTTTGACTATGAAAATCCGACATTTAATAGTGGGATTAGCTTGTTATTGCCTAACAGACAGTGTACTGGCCCAATCTATATCCCCGTATGTTTCAGATGCACTCCAATTTTCACAATCACAACCCTTCGGAACAACACGTTTTCAATCTATGGGTGGTGTCAATACAGCTTTAGGTGCAGATATTAGTTCTATTTCTGGAAATCCTGCAGGTCTGGGTTTCTATCGTAAGTCAGATTTCAGTATTACCCCATCTTTGAATTTTACAAATAACAAAAGTACATTCATTGGACGTCAACTAAGTGATGGTACTACCTTTTTTAATGTCCCTAACTTTGGTATTGTATTTTCTGGAGCAAAAAAAGATACAGACAATAGCTTGTGGAGAGGAGGTTCTTTTGGTATAAGTTATAATAGAAACGCTAACTTCAGAAATGTTGTTACATTTCAGGGAAACCCTAATAGTGCTAACTCCATAGCTGTTTACTTCAGAGGCCTTGCAGATGCGCTTGATCTTCCATCTTCTCGACTTGATGTTGCAGACGATCAGATCGGATTTAATGTAGGCTATAATCAGGCCATGGCTCAATTGGCTTATAAAGGATATTTAATTGAGGGATATGATAGTGACAATGATGGGAATCAAGATGTAGGTAACTATTATATTACAAATTTAAGCCGAAACGCTATTGTAGACCCTCAAACCAATGAACTGATAGAAGATCCATTTGAAGTTTCGCAAAGTGAAACATGGACCACAACAGGCGGACGTAGTCAATGGAGTTTTGCATGGGGAGGAAACTGGGCTGACAAACTCTATATGGGTGTTTCTTTAGGAATATCATCTATTCGTTATGAATCCACTAAAGGATATACGGAAGTTGTGAATGAATCTACCCTAAACTTTCTGGACCAGTTTACAGTTACTGATAATTTGAAAGTAAATGGTACTGGCTTTAATGCAACACTTGGTTTGAATTATCGTCCTGTTGACTGGGTACGGATTGGTTGGTCTTTCTCTACACCAACTTTATATCGTCTGAATGAAGTAAGTTTTACTTCTCTTTCCACACGTGTAAAAGATCCTAGTACTGTTGGAGGCAATAACCCTATTGGTTTTAGAACGGTTGACAATGAATTTGACTATAACCTAACAACTCCTCTTCGAACTTCAGTAGGTATAGCTTTCTTTTTCGAAAAATATGGTTTTATCTCAGGTGATGTGGAATATATGCCTTATAAGGGAGCAAGAATAGGAGGCAGTGATTGGTCTACAGATAATTCAGGTTTAAGTGAACGTGTCACAATCAATAACCAGATAAAACAAACCTATACAAATACATTTAATTACAGAGTAGGTGGAGAGTTCAGGTATCAGATATTTCGCATTCGTGCGGGATTTGCTTATCAAACTGATCCTTATCAACAACGTATAGATGATCTGAATCGTAGCTTACTATCTTATAGTGGTGGTGTTGGGATTAAACTTTCTAATTTTTATTCAGATCTTGGAGTTATGTATTCTCAATCCAAAGGAGGATATACACCCTATCAACTTCCAGGTGCACCTTCTGCAACTACACAATATAATACTACATCTGTTATGCTTACAATAGGGTCCAGTTTCTAAATCATATATTCGAACAAACAAAAAATCCCTCTGGCAATAGAGGGATTTTTTTGTTTGTTATCCAATTATTAAAACGAATCTGGAAACCTCTCTTTTAATTGTGAAGCAACAAAGGAAGGTTTTGTCTCATGTGGGAGAAACCGGAACTGTGACTTTTCATAATGTGGTACGCGATTTACCTGCATTGTATCAATGCTGTCCCTCAGTTCTTCCACCGATTTATTTGCAAACAAAGGCCGCTTTTGCGTAGCGTCTTCGCTACTCGTCAGACGTTTTACTAGTTCGTCAGTGGATACATCCAGAAAAATGGTAATACCATGTTCATTCATCCATGCCATATTATCAAAAAAGCAAGGCGTCCCTCCTCCCGTAGCAATCACAGATTTTTGTAATTGAAGTGTCCCCTTTAAGCATTCACTTTCTGCTTGTCTGAAATATGATTCACCTTTCTGCGCAAATATTTCAGTAACAGGCATCTTCTCTTGCTCAGCTAATACAATATCCAAATCTGTAAACGAGAAACCCAACGCTTTTGCCAATCGTTTACCCAACGTTGTTTTCCCGGAACCGGGCATACCAATTAAATAAATGTTCATACAAATGAAAAAAATAATAAATTTGCAAGCTTTGCTTAATAAATCCGGGAAGCTACCTGACTGTTTGCTTCAGGTAAAATAGCTTATAACATTTTACAAATATTGTTGTTATTCTACAGTAAAAACAATTCAGCTGTAAGCATTTTGTAAAAGTACTATCTATTTGATATAAAGTGGAAATTCGAGTTACACATGACGGGTCCCATACTCTCTACAGTCCGCTGTTGAATGAAAACTATCATTCCATTCACGGAGCTATGGATGAATCTATACACGTATTTATAGAAGCAGGCCTGAAACCCGTTTTACAAGATAAGAAGGGAATATATCTACTGGAAGTTGGCTTTGGCACAGGACTCAATGCATGGCTGAGTATCTGCAATATACAACGTTATTTCCCTGACCATCTGGTGAGTTATGTTGCCATAGAGCCTTATCCTGTTCCTGCTGAGATTATCAGTCAGTTAAACTATACACATGTTTCCAGCAGTTTTGCCTCAATGGATTCCTTGTATTCTCAGTTGCATGAAGTGCCTTGGGAAAAAGAATCCAAAATACTAAAAGATCAGTTTCATTTACGAAAGTTTCCGGTTACACTTACAGATTTTAAACCTTACTGGCTGTTTGATCTTATTTACTATGATGCCTTTGCCCCCAGCAAACAACCTGAAATGTGGGAAAAAGCACTTTTTCAAAAAATATATGATGTAACAGTTCCTGGTGGCATGTTAGTTACTTACTGCGCAAAGGGGCAATTCAAACGCGATCTGAAAGAAGTTGGCTGGGAAGTGGAGTCATTGCCTGGACCTATGGGAAAAAGGGAAATGACACGTGCCATAAAACCTATTACAGCACCGCTATAAAAACTTTTGTAACTTATTGTCCGTAAACCCCTCCCAATGGGGTTTTATTTTATCCAACAAATCATTTCCACAACACTATTTTTTGAATACTATTTCTGCAAGGGTCTTCGTTTGCTTTATATCCTATGAGAAACTTTTCCATTCTTTTTTTGCTTTCGGTTACTGGAACTCTGCTGATCTCAGCATGCAATACGGACAAAAAATCCAATCGTCAGTCTACGTCAGAAACTGTACTTGCCAAAACAGGTAACGACATTCTTTACCTGTCTGAGTTATCAGACATCCTTCCTGCCGGACTTTCACAGCCAGATAGTACTGCATTTGTAAAGCGCTATGCAGAAAGTTGGGTAAGGAAGCACCTCCTGCTAACTCAAGCTACTCGCGAAACAGAAGGAGATGCTGATGAGATTGATAAGAAAGTGGCTGATTACAGAGAATATCTGATACTTCAGGCTTTTGAGAAACAATATGTTGACCGTCATATAGATACCACTGTAAGTACTGCCGAAATACAGGACTATTATAAAAACAATCCAGAAAATTTTACCTTGCAGCAAAGTATTGTCAAAGCCTGGCTGGTAGTGGCTCCAAAAACTACCCCTGGCCTGGATCGTGCCAGAAACTGGATACGTTCCAATAAACCCAATGACCGCAAAGAACTACAGTCATTTGCCTATCGCTTTGCTAATTTCTATCATCTGGAAGATACCAGATGGACTATTTTTAATGATCTGATTCGTAATACGCCTTTTGCAGATGACAAGAACAATGTGGCTTTGTTAAAAAATAATCAATTTGCAGAAACTTCCGATCAACAAAATGTATATTTGTTGGCTATTAAAGAAGTAAGGCTTTCATCTCAACCTGCACCTCTTGCTTTTATCACTCCCCAAATCCACGAAATACTCATTAACCGCAGAAAGGTAAAGATGTTACATGAACTGGAAAACAAGATTTATGAGGAAGCAAAGAAGAAGAAGGAGTTCGAAATAAAAGTCCAATAGGTGTTAAAGATTGTTAAATCATATAAGAAAAGTAGAAATTCCTTTTCTTTTGTAGAATAGTCCATTTTCCGAAGATCCTATTTATATGTATATGTTTTCAAAAATGAAGTATTTATATTGTCTTGGTTGCTTGCTAGCAATTTTGTTTGCAGGCATCTGTAGTACAACTGCCAATGCTCAGGGTAAATCTGTTGACCGCATTGCAGCCAAGGTTGATAACTACATTGTATTACAATCAGAAATCGAAGGATATAAGGCAGAAGCCTCTGCTGCAGGAAAGAATCTGGAAGAATGTCAGATCCTTCAGCAGTTGTTACTGCAAAAGCTACTGGCAGCCAAAGCTGAAATTGACTCTGTGGAAGTAGAAGATAAAGATGTAGAGTCAACATTAGACCGAAGAATGGAATATATGATTCGGAATCAGTTTGGTTCGGCAGAAAAACTGATTGAAGCCTATGGAAAAACACCTGAAGCATTGAAGGCTGAATTAAGGCCTCAGATCAAGGAGCAGATGATGGTTCAGAAAATGCAGGAGAAAATCACAGAGAAAATCAAAGTAACTCCTAGTGAAGTAAAGCGTTTTTATAATAACATGCCTCATGATAGCATTCCCTATTTTTCTACTGAAGTAGAAGTAGCTCAGATTGTTAAACTGGCAGCCGTAAGCAAGGAAGAGAAAAATACAATTAAAACACGCCTGAATCAGATCCGTAAAAAAATTGTAGATGGCGGTGAAGATTTTGCATCTCTGGCCCGTACAAACTCGGTAGATGGTTCAGCAGCTGATGGAGGAGATCTGGGTTGGGCTAAACGAGGTATGATGGTACCTGAATTTGAAGGTGCGGCAATGAAGCTCAAAAAAGGCGAAGTATCCCAGGTAGTAGAAACAGAATTCGGGTTTCACCTGATTCAGTTGATTGACAGAAAAGGAGAAGAATATCGTGCACGCCATATTCTAGTACGTCCCAACTATTCAGATGCAGATATGAATGTGCCTGCACAATATCTGGATAGTCTTCGCACATTGATATTAGCTGACAGTATCAAGTTTGAATATGCAGCAAAACAATATTCAGATGACAAAGGAACAAAAGGGAACGGCGGCGTAATCTCTGATCCGAACAGTCGTAGTTCTAAAATCTTCATGGAAGCTCTGGATCCAGGTTTGTATTTTGCCATAGATACAATGCAGGTAGGTAACATTAGCAAGCCACTTCAGTATCGTACAGATGATGGAAAAAATGCACTGCGTATCATTTATTTCCGGAAAAAGATAGCTCCACACACAGCCACAATTGAAGATGACTGGGATAAGATAGCTGCTGCCGCACTAAATGAGAAGAAATCCAAAGCATTGAATGAGTGGTTTAAAAAATCAAAGGACGAAGTATTTATCAATGTTCATGAAGATTTGAAAGACTGTGATGTGCTAAAAGGAAAACAGTAAAGAAGAATATCTATTTTACACCATGGTGTAAAACAAAAAACTACAAAAGTTAAGAACACTTTTGTAGTTTTTTGTTTTTAAGAAAAATATCTATTTTAGACCGAAACAATTTTTACTACTTTGTGAACTTAATATACTATTCACATAGGTAATCATATTTCTGACATTCTTGTAAAACATAATAGATTCTATAATCAAACTTTTTAACTATCGTGCAATATACTTCTGATGTAGATGCGGCGCGTGCTTTGCAAGAAGCCTACAGCCGGTTAAAAACCGAAATTTCCAAAGTAGTTATTGGCCAGGATGAAGTAGTGAGATTATTGCTCACAGCCATTTTTTGTCAGGGACACTGTCTGCTGGTAGGAGTACCGGGACTGGCCAAAACGTTATTGATTCAAACTTTATCCTCTGCTCTGGACCTTAATTTTAATCGTATTCAATTTACTCCTGACCTAATGCCTTCTGATATCCTGGGTTCGGAAACACTGGATCAGGAACGGCACTTCAAATTTATTCAGGGACCTATCTTTGCTAATATCATTCTGGCAGATGAAATTAACCGGACTCCTCCTAAAACGCAATCAGCCTTACTGGAAGCCATGCAGGAATATGCGGTAACCATAGCAGGGAAGAAATATCCGCTGGAAAAACCTTTCTTTGTACTGGCAACCCAAAACCCGATTGAACAGGAAGGTACCTATCCCCTACCTGAAGCACAGTTGGACCGCTTTATGTTCAATGTAAAGCTGGATTATCCTAAATACCAGTCAGAAGTTGAGATTGTAAAAAATACTACTTCATCCAGCTCACAAACAATCTCTCATGTAATCAGTGGAGAGGAGATTAAATATTTCCAGACATTGGTACGTAAAGTACCTGTAACAGACAATGTAGTGGAATATGCCGTAAAACTGGTTCACAAAACTCGTCCTCAAACAGAACTGGCATCTAATGAAGCCAATCAGTACCTGGAATGGGGCGCAGGTCCGCGCGCTTCACAGTTTTTGGTGCTGGGAGCCAAATGTAATGCACTATTTATGGGCAAATATTCACCGGATATCGAAGACGTACAGGCAGTTGCTATTCCGATTCTTCGTCACCGTGTGGTACGTAACTTCAAAGCTGAAGCTGAAAACGTAACAGTAGATGATATCATCCGGAAACTGCTGTAGTTTTTAGTAGATACAACTTATATTTTGCACCAGGTAAATAAATTGCCTGGTGTTTTTTTATCTGTCTTAAGTTTAGACACTCAATTAACCGCGTAAAAAACACCACAAGACCAGTAATACTTTCCCCAGCGTATATAGGCTAAATTGCTACTTTCAGCTAATCTAATGCATTTTGACAACAGGCATATTATTGTCTCAGGATACTATAAAACCAACAGAGAGTAAGCTCTTTAGAAATATGATACATCCTGAAAATCAAAAAAAACAAGAACCTGCAGAAGCAGAAAGAGATGATCAGTTGAAACATAGTAGTCAGCAGATCACGAATCAGAAGCAGAAACCGGAGTCAGATCCTACTAGAAAAGAAGATGACCTGGAAAGTGGAGATAATGTGGCTCAACGCGAAACCGATGCCATGGACGAGACCACAGCCCAAGGGAAACGGTCTATTAGCGATGATGGTTTCTAACAAAAAAGACAGGCTCTCACCTGTCTTTTTTGTTAGCAGCTTTTCTTCTATTCATTCAGTAAATCAGGACGCCGGGCTCGGGTTCGTTGCAGCGCTTGTTCATAACGCCAGTCATTGATTTTGGCTTCATGCCCGGAAAGCAGTACCTCCGGAACAGTCCAGCCCTCAAAGTCTGCCGGACGTGTATAGATAGGAGGTGCCAACATATCATCCTGAAAAGAATCTGTCAGTGCAGATGTTTCATCTGAAAGCACACCCGGAAGCAACCGGATCACAGAATCGGAGATCACCGCTGCTGCCAACTCTCCTCCTGACAAAACATAATCTCCAATACTGATTTCCTGTGTTACAAAATGTTCCCGTACACGTTCGTCCACACCCTTGTAGTGTCCACACAAAATCAATAAGTTCTCTTTCAGTGACAACCGATTGGCGATTCTCTGATTCAAACGCTCTCCATCAGGAGTCACATAGATGATCTCGTCATAGGTTCGATCTTTTTGTAATGAACGGATACAGTTTGCGATAGGCTCAATCATTAACACCATCCCGGCACCCCCACCAAAAGCATAGTCATCTACCTGTTTGTGTTTATAGGTAGTGTAATCCCGCAGATCATGCACGTTTACAGAAACCAGTTCTTTATCCTGTGCCCTTTTCAGAATAGAGGCAGCAAAAAAGCTGTCGAGCAACTGAGGCAAACAGGTAATAATATCAATACGCATATATTCTTACTTAATAAGACCAGAAGTTAGTATTACACATTCTATTTATTCCTCTTCATCATCCGGCTTTTCGTCACCTTCATTCAAAAAGACTTCCAGTAATCCTTCTGGCAGAGAAACATAGACAATCTTCTGTTCATGATCTGCCTTTTTCACAATCTCATCATTTACAGGAATCAGAACCTCTTTTCCCTGATACTTCATAGCCAGCAAATCATGTCCTGGCATATCATAGATGGCATCTACTTGTCCTAGATCGCCCTTGGTTTCATCTACAATAGTATATCCCATTACCTGATGATAATAAAACTGATCGTCTTCCAAATCCGGCAGATTATCCAATGGCAGGAACAATTTATTACCAATCAGAGCTTTTGCGGCATCTATTGTATTCACATCTTCCAGTTTTACAATAGCTCTGTTTCCCTGCAGGTTATAGGACTCCATAAAATACGGCACCAGTTGTCCTTTTATCTGGATAAAAAACGAATCCATCTCTTCATACTCATCCGGATCATCTACATCCAGCATTATTACCAGTTCGCCTTTTAATCCATGGGTTTTGGCAACATATCCCAATTCAAAGCAATCACGTATTTGCATGCGTACTTCTTTTATTTTGACGTTTTATTTTTTCAATTTTACTAAACACAACATATACCAGCAGAGGTAAAAATCCTACTTTATAACGGCTCAAAGCTCCAAAGTTGGGTGAAGCAAAAGCCAGTATTACAGCCAGTGTTAGGCTATACCACCAGATACTTTGTACAATTAACTGGTAGAGAACCGATTCTGGTTCTTTATTTTCTTTTTTCCATGTCCAGAAAAAGATCAGGAAGTATCCTATATATCCAAGCAACAATACACTATTTTCCAGACTCACACTCAAAACCAGACTAGTATGCGCCTGCCACGGCATAGGAGCAAACAAACCAGACCACAAAGCTAACGGAAAATGCTGCAAAAAACTTGTAATAACAGGTTGCAAGCCTGAAAAAATAATAAAAGTGCCTGGACTGGAAGCTCGAACTGTGGCATCATGGTTTTGCACAATAGATTCCAGCAGGGATTGTCCAGTCAGAAAGGTATATCCTAAAGGCACCAGATTAAAGATACCCGTAAAACACAGAAAATAGACTGCCTTCATGATTCTAAAACCAGTTGTACGCAAAACAGAGCAAATACATAATGTACTGCCTAACGCCACCAAAGCCACCACTAATACACCCGCATAGTAAAACTTCATTTGCCACAACACATAGAATGAAATTCCAAACCAGAATACATCCTGTATTCTCAGCTTTTTTAGTAAATCTTCCCATTTTGGAATTCCAGTATCAGTTGTGTGCAGCCTCTGTAAGACAATTCCAATGATACGACAGATACAGGCCACAGCAATGGATTCTTTTAATACTCCACTACTCCAGAATACAACTGTTGGAAAAAAGAGGAAGGCAATACAGGCACTTAGCCGGGTATCAGGGAAATACCGAACCAATTGGTTAGCCAGCTTCCATAACCCGTAAAAACTTAGTAGAGAACAATACAGACTTGTAACCCAGTAATTATGAAAGGTGAATAGATTAATCAGACTCAGAACCTTTGCCATAAAGAAAGCTCTTGGCTGGTCTGCCAGATCCAGAATTATATAATGTTGTGCATGTGCCGTATTATTCAGCAATAATACACGTAGATAGTCAACTGGACTGCGGAATGCAAGTTTGTTTAGCCGAACTGATTCATCAAACAACAACCAGGTATCACCTTTATAGGGATAGTAATAGAGATAAAGAAGCCCTACTACACATCCTGCCAGTAACTTTATTCCTACAGCAGGCCAGAACCATTGTTTCAAAGGTACATCAACCAGCTGTTTAGACCACTGAGTGAGCAGATAAGCTACCAATGGCAGATGGATCAGGAAAGGAATAAGAGGTTTAATTATAGTAAATAACAAGGGAATGAATTAATGTACTGGGTTTATTGTTGCCTTACAAGGAGTTAAAATTAGTATCCTCTTCACGGAAGGACAAATTCTTTGTAAAAGATTCTGCGTATAGACACAGAAAAGAATTTACTTCCTGCAAATCTTGGTGTAATTTTGCAAGTATGGAAATAGAAACAGCAAAGCCTGTGGTACAGGTTGTGAAAAAAGATATTCGGAAACTGGCCTTGTCAGACATTAAAACCTTTCTGACTTCTCAGGGAGAGCAGGGATTTCGTGCCAAACAAATTTATGAATGGCTATGGAAGAAGTCTGCTACCCGTTTTGATCAGATGACTAACTTGTCTGTACCCTTGCGCAATTTGCTTGATGAGCATTTTGTAATCAATTCTATTTCTGTTGATAAAAAACAGGTTAGCAGTGATCAGACTATCAAATCAGCATTTCGCCTGTATGATAGTCATCTGGTTGAAGGGGTACTGATCCCAGCGGATGATCGTATGACAGCCTGTGTGTCCAGCCAGGTGGGTTGTTCACTGACCTGCAAGTTTTGCGCTACTGGCTATATGGATCGCAAACGAAATCTGGATGCAGCAGAAATTTATGATCAGGTAGTAGCCATACGTAATCAGGCAGAAGAACATTACCAGACACCTCTGACCAATATTGTGTATATGGGTATGGGTGAACCGCTGCTCAATTATGCCAATGTGATGGAATCTATTGAAAGAATCACATCGCCGGATGGATTAAATATGTCACCCAAGCGGATTACTGTCTCCACAGCTGGTATTGCCAAAATGATCAAGAAGCTGGGTGATGACGAAGTAAAGTTCCGTCTGGCATTATCACTACATGCAGCCAATGATGTTAAACGTGATCAGATTATGCCTATCAATGAAAGCAATACGTTGGAGGCACTGAAAGAAGCCTTAATGTACTTCTATAAAAAAACGGGCACCCGGGTGACTTATGAATACATTGTATTCCATAACTTCAATGACTCAATTCAGGATGCCAGAGAATTGTATGAGTTTACCAAACATACCCCTTGCAAGGTAAATATCATTGAATATAACCCTATTGCAGAAGCCAACTATGTGAATGCCGAAGGTGATAAGATTGCTCAGTTTGGTAAGTTTCTGGAAGATAAGGGTGTGGTGGTTAACATTCGTCGCAGTCGTGGCAAAGACATTGATGCGGCCTGTGGCCAATTGGCAGGCAAGGATAAGCAGGTAGCTTAGTCGGTAGTCAGGATTGCAATGTGTTTGTTGATTACTTTCGATTAGAATCTTTTCTTTCTACTTATATATAGTTTCTGACTACTTCTTCCAGTATAAGTTCATAGCCCAGAACATTGTTGTTCCTACCGCATGTTACTTTCTTTGCTTGCCCAAAGAAAGGGGCACCAAATGAGAATTTGGTGAGCCAGATTTGTGTGTTTGTAAAGAAAAGGCACTTTCTGCCGAACCTCCTGCCCACAAAGCCATGGGCTTTCCCTTATCGTGTCCCATATCTATTCTGGAAATGAAGGTTTTAAAAAGAAAGACGCTGGTTCGAACGTCCGTTCGGACCTATAGTGAAAGCAACGTCCGTTGCGTTGGGGCAAATTGATACTTGTTCAGGTTTGTGATAGTACCCAAACA